>CALGVF010000054.1 GCA_937920115.1 uncultured Clostridia bacterium | reverse complement strand
GACAAAAGGGGCACGCTCCGTGGGGAGAGTGTCGGCGTAACCGACGATAGAGGTCATTTAAAAACACAAATTATAATTGAAAAAGACTGCATTTCTACCTTTTTCAGATGGAAATGCAGTCTTTTTTTGCTATTTTTACAACCTTTTGTCGCGAGGTTCTCCCGCTCAATCGTTTCCTTTTTTTCAACTTATCTATCGCTTCGTTTACGACCTTTCCGACAACTTCGAGCGATACCGCTAAACTACCTCTTAAATATTGCAAAACCGTATCGACGATCGCGTTTACGATAAAACTCACCTGTACCGCCCGCGTTTCGTAATCTTTTGAAAAGCCCATAACCTGACCGCCCGCCACCATTCTCTTTGTGAAAATCGTTTTAAGTTTAGAGGCAAAAAAGTTTAAATCCGAAGCGTTGGCGGCAAGTTTATAATCTTCCTCGTTTTCCTTTATAAAGTCAAGACCCTTTTGCAGATACGCGGAATAATCGTTCGGCTTTTTCCTGTCGATTTCCTCTAATATCTCGTTCAACTTTTCTATAAGTTCGTTCTCGAACTCCTCCGCCACGGCGTAAATATCGGCGTAATGATAGTAAAAAGTCGCTTTCGTCACGTCCGCCCGTTCGGCGAGTTCGTTTATCGTTATTTTATCGATAGACTTTTTCTCTGCGAGAAGTTCGGTAAACGCCCGTTTTATCCACCTTTTCGTCCTTTCGGAATTTCTGTACTGTTTCATTTTTATCGGCTTTCCTTACTTTTTCGTCGAAATAGTAAAAATTCTTACCAAATCGCGAAATTCGTCGATTCATTTTTCGATTTCCTTTATTATACTAAAAAACGAAAAGAAACGCAATCGCTTGCGACCGCCCGCCGCCAAACGCTTATCGTTTCGCAAAAATTTTAAAGGAGTAAGAATATGACAACTCAGAAAAAAGGCTCGCCCGTTAAAAAATGGATAGTTATCTGTCTGTTCGCGGTCGCCGCGGTTTTGTCCGCGATCACGATGGGCAAAGTCGCAATCAACTACAATCTCGCCGACTATCTCGGAAAAGACACTCAGACAAAAATCGCCCTCGACATTATCGAAGACAAATTCGGAACGACGGGCAACTTGCAGGTTATGGCGAAAAACGTATCCGAAGAAACAGCGGACGAAATTCGCGATAAAATCGAAAATGTGAAAAACGTTTTAAACGTGAATTTCGACAAGTACGACGAAGCGTATTACAAAGACGGCAACGCGTTATACGTCGTTATAATCGACGGCGACGACTACTCGGACAACGCCAAACAAGTTACCGCGGATATCAAATCAACTCTCGCCTCCTACGACGGAGCGGAGTACGGCGGCACTACGATAGAAAAGCAGTCCTTGCAAGACTCGATTACAAGCGAAATGAAATACATTCTCATAGTTTCGCTCTGCCTCGTCGTCGCGATTCTGCTCATTACTTCCGAGTCTTGGTTAGAACCGTTCGTTCTGCTTATCGCCTCGGGCGTAGCCGTTCTCATAAACCGTGGAACGAACGTATTTTTCGGCGAAATATCGTATATCACCAACTCGATTTCGGCGATTTTGCAACTCGCCCTTTCGGTCGATTACAGCATCGTGCTTTTGCATACCTACCGCAAGGAAAAGGAAAAGACGGACGATAACGGCGAAGCGATGAGTTCGGCTATTAAAGCCGTGTTAAGACCGATTTCCGCGTCCGCTCTTACCACGATAGCGGGACTTCTCGCCCTTTTGTTTATGTCTTTCAGAATCGGGTTCGACATAGGAATAGTTCTTATGAAAGGTATAGTTATTTCGGCGATTACCTCGGTAACGCTTCTCCCCGCCCTCGTTCTTCTGCTCGACAAACTTCTGAAAAAAACGACGAAAAAAGCGTTCGCTCCGAAAGGCAAATGTTTTTGCAATATAGCGTTCAAGGCGAGCAAAATCATTGTTCCCGTCGCGGTCGTCGCCATTGTCGGTTGCGGATTTTTACAGTCGAGAAATTCCTACGTTTTCACCGACACCAAAGCGGGGAACGCCGCAATTTCGAGCGTTTTCGGCAACAACAATTCGGTCGTAGTGGTCTATAAAAACTCCGAAAACAACTACGAAAACGAGAAAAAACTCGCGGATAAACTCTACGCATACAAGACGAAAGACGGAAAGTCCGTACTCATCGACTACACCGCGTACACGAATACCGTAAGGGAATCTTACGACGTGGAAAAAGCCGTCAGAAAACTCGAACTCGACGAAAACGACGCGAAACTTTTATTCACGATGTACAATCTCTACCGCTCGCCGTCAGAAGTCGAAATGACTTTCTCCGATTTCATAGATTTTTCAAACGAACTTATCGAAAACGACGCCGACGCTCGGGAGTTTTCCGACGAAAACACCGTAAAGACTTTGAAAACTCTCAAAACAATAGCCGAGATTATGGCAAACGAAAATACCGCCGAGGAACTCTACGCCAAACTCACGACGGGCGTAATGGCGGGTACGGATATAGAACTATTCTCGATAAAGCAACTTTACGGACTGTATTTCTATGATAGCGTCGAAGAGAAAAACGTAGACTTTAAAACGACGCTCGATTTTATTATCGCGGCTTCCGCCAACGAGAACGTAAGCGGAATGTTAAACGAAGAGACCGTTTCCGAGTTGTCGAGATTGTCTATCGGCGTCGAGCAATTTGAAACTCAGATGGAAACGCAAATGGATAAAACGACCTTCAAGGGTTGGTTTTATCAGAATTACGGCGTACTTCTTTCCGACGAGCAACTCACGCAGATATACCTCGGCTATTTTGCGACGACGGGCGAACCTGCGGGCGAAACTATCCCGTTCCCGTCTTTAATGAACTTCCTCGTTCAAAGCGGACAGATAACGGCCCCGTCGGCAGTCGCGACGATTAACGCATATAACTCGCTCTATAAGTCGATTAACAGCGATTATGGCTATGAGCAGTTCCTCCCCGCGTTGTCGGAAATCGCGACCGCGTTGTCGGGCGAAACGCCGCAAATCGAGGCGACCAACGAGGCGATACAACAGATATACGTTATGTATTTCTACCAAGTTTCCGCTATGCCGAATGAAAAAATCGTCGGAAGAACGTTCGCGAAACACGCCCTCGACGCGGACAAATCGAACGCGGTCGTTCACGCTCAACTTACCGACGAAAACAGAGATAAACTCGTCGATATGATTACGACCGACAAGTATTTTACCGACGAAACGAAACTCGATTACGAACTCGCGTACGAAAAACTTTCGGCTCTTCAAGCGGAAATAAAAAGCGGCGTAACCGTCTCGTCTCTCGACAAAGACAACGTTTCGGGCGTTTACGTGAAGTACGCGGCAAGTGTCGAAAACGCTCTTTTAAAGCCCGTTATCGCATGCGATTTGCTCGATTTCGTCAGAGAAAATATGGACGAAAAAACTCTTTTGAAGAAAAAAATGACGGACGAAAACCGCGAGAAAATAGCGGACGCTCAGTCGGACGTAAAGAAGGCGAACGACTTGTTCAAGGGCGAAAACTATTCGAGAATGCTCGTGTCGGTCGACCTTCCGAACGAAAGCGAGGACACTACGGCGTTCGTCGATTACCTGTCGGGCAAAGTTAAAAACATATTCGGCGACGACGCGTATATAACGGGCGAGATAGTTTCGACTTACGACCTCGAAAAATCGTTCGACCACGACAATCTGTTCATTACGATTTTCACGCTCGTGTCGATATTCGTCATAGTTATGATAACGTTCGGGTCGGTTTCTCTGCCGACCATTCTCGTAGCGGTCATTCAGGGAGCGATATTTATAGCGATGAGTACGCAACTTTTAGGCGACGGGATATTCTTCATGAGTTATATCGTAACGACATGCATTTTAATGGGAGCGACGATAGACTACGGAATACTCATGTCGAGCAGTTACATTGCGAACAGAAGAATTTACGATAAAAAGCAGGCGTTGACAGCGTCGGTTGAAGCGGCGATGCCGACGGTATTCAGTTCGGGGCTTATACTTACGGTATGCGGCTTTGTAATTCATTTCGCATCGAGTCAGAACTCCATTTCCACGGTAGGACTTCTGCTCGTCATAGGAACTATATGTTCGGTAATAATGATAGCGATCGTACTCCCGTCGATACTGTATCTCTTAGACAAATTCGTACTGAAACTGACCTTAAAGAAAAAAGAAAAGAAGTAAGAATTATTCAAATTTCGTCATAAACAAACAAGTCGATTATCGGTAAAAACCGCCGATAATCGACTTATATGCCGTTATTTTAAGAATTTTTAAACAATAAAAAACAGTCGCAAACGCAAAAATCGCGTTTACGACTGTTTTTTCTGTTATTTATCGAATAATCAACTTATAGCCCGTCATTGAATATATTTTTCTTTTGCAACCATAGAGTTGCCGCTCTTAGTTCAACTCTCCTCACCTCCACCAAGAAAGGACTATCCGAACACTGCTGTTTCAAAAAGCGGTATTCGGGTAGTTTTTACTTTACCAAAAGAAGGGACGCTATGAAATGCGTCCTTTTTTCATATATAATACATTATCCTT
>CALGVF010000053.1 GCA_937920115.1 uncultured Clostridia bacterium | reverse complement strand
GGTCTGTAAGCCGAGTTCTGTCATTTAATACGGTTATCTATCTAGACTTGCCGTTGCCGACAAGTTCGAGCGACGTTTTGCAGGCAATTCCGACCGGCTGTCTTATGAATTGCCCCTATCTTGCTCCGAATGGGGTTTACACTGCCTCTCTCGTCTCCGAGCGAGCGGTAGGCTCTTACCCTGCCTTTTCATCCTTACAAACTTTCGTTTGCGGTTGTTTTCTGTTGCACTTTCCTTAAAGTCACCTTCACCGTCCGTTAGGCGGCATCCTGCCGTGTGGAGCTCGGACTTTCCTCGTCAGATTTCTCTGCCGCAACCGTACAACCGTCTCGACAATTCGGAATTATAGCACTTTTTTTCGCGTTTGTCTACTATTATCTATTGCAGTGGCGTTCTGTTTTTAAGTTTTTAGACTTACCGAAGTTGCGTTTCCGACCTCTTCCACCGCAAGCGGTCCCCCTTCTCCAAAGGAGAAGGCAAGAGGGGGGATAAAGTTAAATATATACAAGCGGGACGTCGGGGCGCCGTCCCCTACGGAAAAAATAGGACATATTCTTCAAATCAATAATAAGTTTTTTAATTACATTCTATCACATAACGAATTGTCAATACCGAATAAATAATTGAAATAATCAACCTATAAGGCGTTATATCCCGACAAACGTAGGGGACGGCGCCCCAAAGAACTCTTAAAAATGCAAGCATTTTTAAGAAAAAGGCGTCCCGTTCGCACGACTCAGAATTTCTGAAACAAAAAAATTTTCAAAAATAATAAATCATATAATAAAAAACAAGATACCCGAAATCTAAGAATACGAGTATCTTGTCTCTAAACCTTTATAACCTAGGTTATTTACCCTGTTTGTATACGACTAAGTCGTCGCCGTCGTAGTCTACCACCGCAGTGTCGCCCGGGGCAAAGTAGTTCGCGATTATCTTCTTCGCTATGAGCGTTTCGACCGTGTGCGAGATAAATCTCTTTAAAGGTCTCGCTCCGTATACGGGGTCGTAACCGCATTTGACGATATAATCTTTCGCAGAATCGGTCACAAGCAAATCGACGTTCTTTTCTTTAAGTCTGTCGGAAAGTCCCTTTAAGAACAAATCGATAATCTTGCCGATTTCTTCTCTCGTGAGCGGCTTGTAGAACACTATCTCGTCAAGCCTGTTCAAAAATTCGGGTCTGAACGATTTTTTCAGCAAAGCGTTCACTTCGTCTTTCGCCTGTTCGGTAATTTCGCCGTTCTCGCCGATACCGTCGAGTATTATCGACGAACCGAGGTTCGAGGTGAGAATTATTACCGTGTTTTTAAAGTCTACCGTTCTGCCCTGCGAGTCGGTAATTCTGCCGTCGTCCAATACCTGCAACAGGATATTGAACACGTCGGGGTGTGCCTTTTCGATTTCGTCGAAGAGTACTACCGAGTACGGTTTTCTCCTTACCGCTTCGGTAAGTTGACCGCCGTCCTCGAACCCCACGTACCCCGGGGGAGCCCCGATAAGACGAGACACGGAGAACTTCTCCATATACTCGCTCATATCGATTCTGACCATATTTTTTTCGTCGTCGAAGAGGGCTTTCGCAAGCGTTTTCGCGAGTTCCGTCTTACCTACGCCCGTAGGTCCTAAGAACAAAAACGAGCCTATAGGTCGATTAACGTCGGAAATTCCCGCTCTCGAACGAAGTATCGCTTCCGCGACGCTCCTTACCGCTTCGTCCTGTCCGATTACGCTTTCGTGCAATATATCTTCGAGTCTCAAAAGTTTTTCCCTCTCGCCTTCCATGAGTTTGGCTACGGGAATACCCGTCCATCTGCAAATAATTCGCGCGATGTCTTCTTCGGTTACTTTGTCGTGTAAAAGTCCGTCGTCGTCCTTCTGAATTTCGGCTTCGGCGTCCGCGAGTTGCTTTTTGAGTTCGGGAAGTTTGCCGTATCTGAGTTCCGCCGCCTTGTTAAGGTCGTAAGACCTCTCGGCGTTTTCGATTTCTCTGCCTAAGGACTCTATCTCTTCTCTGAGTTTCTGAACTTTATTGATATTCGCCTTTTCGTTGAGAAGTTTGGCGTTCATTGCGGAATATTTATCCCGAAGAGTCGCAAGTTCGCTTCTTATGTCCGCAAGACGTTTTTTAGAAAGTTCGTCCGTTTCTTTTTTAAGCGAAGTCTCCTCTATTTCGAGTTTCATAATCTTTCTCGAAACGTCTTCCATTTCGGACGGCATAGAATTCATTTCGGTTTTTATCATAGCACACGCCTCGTCGATAAGGTCGATTGCCTTATCGGGCAAAAACCTGTCGGTGATATACCTGTCGGAAAGCACCGCCGCCGAAACCAAAGCGTTATCCTGAATCTTTACGCCGTGGAATACCTCGTATCTCTCTTTCAAGCCCCTG
>CALGVF010000052.1 GCA_937920115.1 uncultured Clostridia bacterium | reverse complement strand
GCAAAGCGTTACGAGGTAGTTTTCAACGCCGAATTTCTCGCAAACTCTCATTTGCTCCAAAATACAATCGGTTGAAAACGCGTTGTTCGCTCCGAAACCGAGCCATTTCCATACAGCCCCCGCAAAAGCGAGTTTATCCGTTACCTTTTCTCCGTCCGAAAGAATCTCGGAAAGTCTCTTTTCGTCCTTTATTTCGTAATTCCATACGATTACCGACGAGTTTTTCGGCAAACGGTTTCTGATTTCTTCCAAAGTTACGGGCGAATCGCCTTTTTCGAGAAGCATATCGCCCCACATTTCAACCGACTCGTACTCGTATTTTTCTAAAATAGCGTTTACCCTTTCGATATGCCGTAAAATCAACTCTTTTTTGTCGGCGGGCGGGTTGTTTTTGAGATAATTGCCCGTTCCTATTCCGAAAGTTTCGTCAAGCCCTATGTGGATAACTCTCGACGACAAACCTTCCGAAACGGTTTTTATCATTTTTTCTATGAACTCGTAAACCCTTTCGTCGCCGACTATCAACGTGTCTTTCGTATCGAAAAGTCCTTGATATTCGGGGTATTTTGAAAGATAATGCAAATGCCCGAGAAGTTGAATTTGCGGTACAACCTCGATGCCGCAAGTTTTCGCGTACTCATCGATTTCTTTTAAGTCCGAAGCGGTATAGCCGCCCCTTTTATAACCGAAACGCGGCTCGCTTTCTATTTTGTAAGCGTCCGCCATTCCGATATACAGCCTGTCATACCCGAACCCCGAAAGAATTTTTATAAATCTTTTCAGGGTCGGTACGTTCGGAGTTATTCCGCTCGACGTTTCGAGTAAAGCGGATAACTTTTTAAATTTTTTCATATTACTTTTTAGCGATAAAGTCGGTAAATAAGAAGGTAAGTTCCTCGTTTTGTTCTACGTTTGCGATATAGATATAACCTGCGTTTTTCAACTGGGCGGTCGTAAGAGTGACTTCCGTCCAACCCTGCGGGGTAAGATGAATATCGAAAGACATACTTCCCCAACCTCTCGTTATAAACGCTAAGTGCAGACTCGCATTTTTCGGGTTATATACTTTAAACGTAACCGTCGAGTACGCCGATATATCTATTCCTTCAAGATTATAACCGAAGTATACTACGGGCTCGGTACCCGTCGTTCCCGTCGTGTGAAGGGCGAGAACTTTGCCGTTTGTTTCGTCGTCGACGACAGAAAAATCGCCGTTCCACAAATATGCAGGAATATCCGTCGGATGTGTAAACCTCGAAAGAACGTTTCCGTCAGACATATCGTAAATTTTGTACGGGAATTTCGCCGCGGCTTCTTCGCAAGCGAGAAGTTTCGTTATATCGACCTTTTTCTTCGCCGCTTCCGACAATTTATCGTACATACCGCGGGCGTTCAAAACCGCTTTAATATCCGCATAAGTCATACTTTCCGCTTCGGGAAGTGCGTCTATCGCTCCTTGTACGCTCATCGAGCCGTAAGCGACTACGTTAGATATAAGGAACGTTACATCTTCGTTTGCAAGCACGTCTGCGAAATAGAAGAAGCCCGCCCGTTTGAGACTGTCTACCGATATGGTAATTTCGGTCCAATCAGCCGCTTTAAGTTCGCCCGTATAATACGCTTTGCCATAGCCCATGGTGATAACCGCAAAATTCAGTTGAACGTTTTTCGGGTTGTAAACGTTGAACGTAACGTAATCGTAACCGCCGAGTTCTATACCGTCGAGACTGTAACCCATATATACGACGGTCTGAGTTCCGTAAGTTCCCGTGGTGTGAAGAGCGAGAACCTTACCGAATTTATCGCTGTCCTTTATGGAAAAGTCGCCGTTCCACAGATACGCGGGGATATTTTTCGGGTTTGTAAACCTGTCGAGAACGCTCTCGTCGGACATATCGAATACCGTACAAGGAAGCGTCGCTATTTTCTTTTCAGCCGCTAAAAGTCTGTCCGTTACGACTTTCTTTTTGGCAAGCACGGACAACTTCTCATACTCCGTTCTCGCAAAATTGATTTGCGTCCTGTCGGACTCCTTAATCGTTCCGACATCGGGAATCTTATCGATAAGATTCTGCACGTATTCCGCAGAACACGCATAGGCGTTGTCGAAATAGTATTTCTCGCCCGGGTCGGTCGGGTAAATTACGAAATAACCCGCGTTTTTGAAGTCGTTTACGCTAAGTTTTATATCTGTCCAACTATTCGCTTTCAACGTGAGATTAGCGACCGTCGCTCCCCAACCGTAAGTTACGAAGAATATCGTTTTGTTGGTTGTATTCGCATTATAGATACGCCACGAAACATAGTCGTAACCGCCGAGAACGGTCGAAGACTTGGAATAGTCGTAACCGAGCCATATTCTCCTCGCGTTACTGTTTCCGTCGGGCAGAAC
>CALGVF010000051.1 GCA_937920115.1 uncultured Clostridia bacterium | reverse complement strand
AACCACAAAAAGACTCAGACAAGCCGCAACGCCGCTCGCTATCTCGCGACGGGGTTGCAAACAACCGTTTCATCGGTTGTTTGGTCGGCTCATTGTTCTGAAAAAAAGTATTTTGAGCCGACTGCCAACCCGTTCGAATCCTGTAATTAGATTGTATTATCACAAGGGGTCGCAAGCCGTTCGGCTTGCGACCCCTTGTGGTGTACCCGACAGGATTCGAACCTGCAACCGTCAGAATCGGAATCTGAAACTCTATCCAATTGCGCTACGGGTACGTTTGCTTTTTTTCGGACTCTTTGTCCGAACGGTAAAATTATATATTTTTTTGCGAATTTTTGCAACCGTATCAACCCCTCTTTTAAAATTATTTGACTTTATTCGCCCTTTATATTACAATGTACGCGTAATTTTCGTCGTTCGGAGGCGTATATGAGTAAAAAAACAGTCGTTGTCGGTATGAGCGGGGGGGTGGATAGTTCCGTCGCCGCTCTTCTTTTGAAACAACAGGGCTATAACGTGGTCGGTCTCTTTATGAAAAATTGGGAAGAGGACGATAAGGACGGCTGTTGTACCGCCGAGGACGATTACGCCGACGTCAGAAGAGTGGCGGGAAAACTCGATATTCCGTATTACGGCGTGAATTTCGCCAAAGAGTATATGGACAGGGTCTTTTCCTATTTCCTCGAAGAATATAAACGCGGAAGAACGCCCAACCCCGACGTGCTGTGTAATCGCGAAATAAAGTTCGGACCTTTCAAAAAATACGCCAAGGAACTCGGAGCGGACTATATCGCGACGGGGCATTATTGCGGTATTTCGCACGAAAACGGCGTTCATTATCTATTGAAAGCCAAAGACCAAAACAAGGATCAGACTTATTTTTTAAATCAACTTTCGCAGGAGCAGTTGGACGGCGTTTTGTTTCCGCTCGCGGATATTCCGAAGCCCGAAGTGAGGAAAATTGCCGAAGAATACGACCTTGCGACCGCCGAGAAAAAGGACAGTACGGGCATTTGTTTTATCGGCGAACGCAATTTCAGAAAGTTTTTAATGAATTACATTCCCGCAAAGCCGGGCGATATTAAAACTTACGACGGCAGAACGCTCGGCAGGCATTTAGGACTTATGTATTATACCATAGGTCAAAGGCGAGGACTCGATATAGGCGGTCAGGCGGGCGACGCGGGGCGTTGGTTCGTAATCGAAAAGGACTTGAAGAACAATATTTTGTACGTTGCTCACGGAGCGGAAGACAGGCTTTATTCCAAGGGGTTGTATTTAAACTCCTGTAATTGGATACCTTGTCCGCCCGAAAAAAAGACCTTTCATTGTACCGCGAAATTTCGTTATCGTCAGGAAGAGCAAGGCGTTACCGTCCGCATAGAGGATAGCAGAATTTACGTTGATTTCGACGAAAAGCAGAGGGCGGTGACGGAAGGGCAGTTCTGCGTATTTTACGACGGGAACAAGTGTATAGGCGGCGGAATAATAGAAAAAGCGATATTTTAATTGTTGATTATCGCCCGTAAATTTGCGGTTTAATCGACTTATAGGCGGTTGTTTTAAAAAAACTTGCCGCAAGGCAAATACAACTGCCACAGGCGATTCTCTTGACTTGCTTTCCCCTGTGGGGAGAGTGGATTTTACGAGCAAAGCGAGTAAAAGACG
>CALGVF010000050.1 GCA_937920115.1 uncultured Clostridia bacterium | reverse complement strand
GGAATTGAGAGGGGGGCGTGTAAGACAGAAATACGTTACCGTATTATCGCTTGCCGAAACTCCGAGCGTCGACGAAATGATAGCCACGCTAAGAAAGGGGTCGTCGGCGAGAGAACAGGCTCTTTTAAATCTTAGCGGCGGCAATAAAGAACTTCGCTCGGAAATGAACTCGAAATACTGCAGTTCGGCGGTAAACGCATTGATTGAAAAAGGCTTTATCGTTACCGAGGAAATTAAAGTCGGCAGAACGCCGTATAAGGAATTGAGTTCGTTTTCAAAAAACGTGGTACTGTCGGAGGAACAGCAAAAAGCCCTCGACGGCATTACGGCAACGGACAAAAGGGTGAGTCTTCTTTTCGGGGTCACGGGCAGCGGAAAAACCGAAGTGTATCTGAGACTTATCAACGATACGCTTAAAAAGGGAAAAACGGCAATAATGCTCGTGCCCGAAATCGCCCTCACTCCGCAGATGCTCGGACAACTTCGGGCAAGATTTTCGGACAACGTGTCGATACTTCACAGCGGCTTATCGAAAGGCGAAAGGTACGACGAGTGGTTGAGACTGAAAACGGGCGAAACGAAAATAGCGATAGGAGCGAGAAGCGCGATATTCGCCCCGTTGGAAAACGTAGGAATAATAATAGTAGACGAGGAACACGACGGCAGTTACGAAGCGGAGACAAGCCCGAGATACAAGACGATCGATATTGCGATAAAGAGGGCGGAGATAAGCGGGGCGAAAGTCGTTTTAGGCAGCGCGACTCCGTCAATCGAAAGTTTCGATAAGGCATTGTCGGGCGAATATTATCTCGCCGAAATGAAAAAGAGAATCAACGGCAAACAACTTCCCGAATTTTCGGTCGTCGATATGCGAGGGGAGATAAGGCGAGGCAATGCGGGCAACTTTTCAGCCGAACTCAGGCAGGGTTTGAAGGAGTGTCTCGAAAGCGGCAATCAGGCGATAATTTTTTATAACAGGCGAGGATATTCGAGGCAGGTTATTTGCAGAGATTGCGGCTACGTCGCCAAATGTCAGAACTGCGATATATCCTTAAACTACCATAAGGATTATGGGCTTTTGAAATGTCACTATTGCGGAGCGACTTACAATATGCTTTCGGCTTGTCCCGAGTGCGGTTCGGTGAATTTAAGTTACAGCGGAGCGGGTACGCAGAAAATCGTTTCTGAACTTAACGAACTTTTCCCAACCGCGAAAATTCTCAGAATGGATAACGACACCACGCAGACGAAAGACGGACACTTTAAAATTCTCAAAGAGTTTTCAGACAAAAAAGCCGACTTTTTAGTCGGCACGCAGATGGTCGCGAAAGGTCACGATTTTCCGTCCGTAACGCTCGTCGGAATACTCGACGCGGATATGAGTTTGTATTTTTCAGATTACCGAAGCGGCGAGAGAACATTCCAACTTATAACGCAGGTTGCAGGCAGAAGCGGCAGAGCGGACAAGAAAGGCAAAGTCGTTTTGCAGACCTACAACCCCGAAAACGAGGTTTTATCTTGTGCAATCAATTACGACTACGAGAGATTTTTTAACCGCGAAAAGGCGATAAGAAAATCGACGGGGTTCCCCCCTTACGCTCTCATAGTTCGTATTATGGTCGAATCGGAAGAGGACGGAAAGGCAATCGAAACGTTAAAGTCGATATACGTAAAAACTTCCAAAATTTACGATAATCACAGGGAAAACTTCTTGTTTTTCAATAAGATGAAAAGTCCCGTTAAAAGAATAAAAAACAAATATCGCTATCAGATTTTAATGAGACTTCAAGGCGATGTTAAAACAATAAAAGACGAGATATACGAAGCGGTGAAAGAGGAAAACGGCGACAAGGTTTTATGCTACGTTGAAGAAGACCCTTCAAATCTCTATTAGGAGCGAATATGGCAAAACTTGAAATTTTACAAACGGGCAACCCGATATTGAGAGAGAAATGCGTACCCGTCGGGAACGTGGACTTGAACCTTATAAAACTTCTCGACGATATGAAAGAGACTTTGAAAGACGCTCAGGGGGCGGGACTTGCCGCTCCGCAGGTCGGCAAAAATATAAGGGTATTTATCGTAGACACCGAGGACGGGTATTACGAGTTTATCAATCCGAAGATTTTAGGCGTTTCGGGTTCGCAGTACGGAGTAGAGGGTTGCCTTTCCGTAAAGGGTAAATGGGGCGACGTAAAGAGACCGAAGAAGGTTACGATAGAAGCCACGGACAGATACGGCAAAAGGTTTAAGGTTGTGGCGAGAGACTTTTTCGCGAGAGCCGTATGCCACA
>CALGVF010000049.1 GCA_937920115.1 uncultured Clostridia bacterium | reverse complement strand
ACCGCTCAGATCGGCGAAAAGATTTCCGTAAGAAGATTCGTTCGTTACGAAATGGGCGAAGGACTTCAGAAGAAAGAAGAAAACCTTGCCGACGAAGTTCAGGCTCAGGTTGCCGCAATGAAGAAATAATCGTTTCCGCGGGCGGTACTTCCCGCCCGCGGAAAATCAAACGAAATAGTCCGCTTTATCGTTTTATCTTTACGGCGGCTCGTTTCGTTTGAGTGAAACTGTCGTTTTTATGCCTCGGGGCGTAAATTTTTACGGCAGTTTTTTTAAAAAGACGAGGTTTAGGAATGAAACCGAAATATAAAAGAATACTTTTAAAGATAAGCGGAGAGGCTCTTTCGGGAGATAAGGGACACGGGTTCGAGGCTGACTCGCTCGTGAAAGTCGCAAGGCAGATTAAAGCCGTTTCCGATCTCGGCGTAGAAGTCGGGATAGTGGTCGGCGGCGGAAATATCTGGCGTGGCAGACAGAGTATGAATATCGACCGCACGGCGGCGGACTATATGGGTATGCTCGCAACGGTTATAAACGCTTTGGCGGTATCGGAAAGTCTGATATCCGAGGGGGCGGACGCGGTGGTTTTAACTTCGCTCGCGATAACGGGCATCGGCGAACCGTTCAACTTCAAAAACGCCGACAAGTACCTCAAAGAGGGTAAAATAGTCGTGTTCGGCGGCGGTACGGGAAACCCCTATTTCTCGACCGACACGGGAGCGTCTTTGAGAGCCGTTGAAATAGGCGCGGACGCGTTGCTTCTCGCGAAAAATATTGACGGAATCTACGACAGCGACCCGAAAATCAACCCGAACGCCAAGAAATTCGACGAAATCACTTACGACGAGTATGTTTCTTTGGGGCTTAAAGCGATGGATACTTCCGCAGTCGTAATGTGCAAGGAAAACGGTATGAAAGTACACGCGTTCGGCTTAAAAGAGGAAAATTCCATAATGAAAGCCGTAACGGGCGACCGCGAAGGCACAGTAATTTACTAAAAACAGTATAAACGGTAAATTAACGTAATTATCAAATTCGATAAAAGGAAGTTACGCTTCTAAAAAAGCGTCGACTTATTATATAATAAAAGGGAGAGAGAAAAATGGCATTAGACATTGAAAAAGTTGAAAACATAATACTCGAATCGAGCGACAAACTCGGCAAGTCCGCCGATGTGTTCGTCTCCGACCTCACGCAGGTGAGAGCGGGCAGAGCGAATCCCCACGTCCTCGATAAAATCAAAATAGACTATTACGGAACGTTGTCGCCCATAAATCAGGTCGGCAATATCGCCGTTACGGACGGACAGTGCCTCGTTATCACTCCGTGGGACAAGAGTTTGCTCAAAGGTATCGAAAAGGCTATTCAACTTTCGGATATCGGCATCAACCCGACAAACGACGGTAACGTTATAAGGCTCGTTTTCCCGACGCTCACGGAAGAGAGAAGAAAGGATATAGTAAAACAAGTCAAAAAAATGAGCGAAGACGCGAAAATCGCGGTCAGAAACGTTCGCAGAGAGACTCTCGACGCTCTCAAAAAAATGAATAAAGCCAAAGAAATGACGGACGACGAGTACGCCGATTACGAATCTCAGGTAGAAAAAGAAGTCGCCAAGACGATGGAACTTATCGAAAAGGCTACCGCCGAGAAAGAAAAGGAATTACTTACCGTATAATGGCGGAACTTACTCGGATACCAAGGCACGTCGGCATAATAATGGACGGCAACGGCAGGTGGGCGAAATTACGCGGAAAAACCCGCAGTTACGGACATAAAAAGGGCACGGAAGTTATCGACGAAATCGTCTCGGAATGTTTCGATAAAGGAATAGAGGCGGTAAGTTTATACGCGTTTTCGACCGAAAATTGGATAAGACCGAAAGAAGAGGTCAATACTATTTTCGGACTTTTAGGCGTGCTTTTAAATTCTAAATTCAAGAAGTTGATGAAGGAGAAGGTTCGGCTTTTAGTGTCGGGCGACCTTTCGGCTATTCCCGAAAATCTGCGGAAGAGGTGCGAAGAGGTAATGGCTGAGTCTGCGGACTTTAAAGGCAGAACGCTAAACGTCGCCATAAACTACGGTTCGAGAGCGGAAATCGTCAGGGCTTGCAACGCGATTATAGAAGACGGCGTGAAAACCGTTACCGAAGAGGAAATCGAAAAGCGGCTTTATACGGCGGGGCTTCCCGACATCGACCCCGTTATAAGGACGGGCGGCGAAAAGCAGCTCAGCAATTTCTTTTTGTGGCAGTGCGCTTACGCGGAATTTTATTTCACCGACGTTTTATGGCCCGATTTTCATAAGAAAGAATTGGACGATGCCTTAGAGTGGTTCTCGGGCAGAAAACGCCGTTTCGGCGGGGTTGAAACTCCCGAAAACAAAGGTTAAGATTATGTTAAAGAGAATTATTACGGGAGCAGGAATAGTAATCGTCACGGCGGCGTTTTTCCTGTTCAGAGCGTTTTTCGACGAAACGATTATTTTTACGTCGACTTATTACTCGGTAACGACGAAAGTTACCGTCGGTTCGTTCCTGTTCGATTTGTTTATACTCGGCATGGCTATGATTTCGACTTACGAATACGTAAGGGCGTTTTCGGGTAAACCGGTCGTCGGCGATTCGGTTTCGGAAGAATTTAAGGGCAAACTAATAACCTCCGAAAAAGTTATCGTTATGTGCTATCCCGTCGCGGTGTATATGGCGTTTACGTTTAAGGGACTCGGTTGGGCGTTCGGAGCGATGCTTGCAACGTTCCTCTGCCTGTTATCGCTGCTTGTTTTCAATCACGAAAAAATCACGCTCGAAAGCATAGGAATGTCCCTTTTCGCGATGGTCTATCCGTCAACGATACTTATATCGCTTCTTGTTCTGAACAGAACGAGTACGAGCATAGGACCGCTTTTACTGCCGTTCGCTATCTCGCCGTTTGCGGACACTTTCGCGTATTTCGTCGGAAGTACGGTACGCGGCAAGAAATTATGCCCGAGTATCAGTCCGAAAAAGACGATAAGCGGGGGAATCGGCGGGCTTGTCGGCGGCGTTGTAGCAAGCCTTTTGGTGTATTTTATCTTTATCGAAAGGGGCGAGTACGTTTCGACTATGTGGGTTGAAATTTTAATGTTCGCCTTGGCGGGACTCCTCGGAGCGATACTCACCGAGTTCGGCGACCTTGTGGAAAGCGTTATAAAGAGAAAACTCGGAATAAAGGATATGGGAAATATTCTTCCGGGGCATGGCGGTATGTCCGACCGTATCGACGGACTTACGTTCACCGCCCCTGCGGTTGCGTTCGTGTTCGCGATAATTATTCCGTTCTTAAAATAGGATAACGAATGTTACCCGAAAAATCTGAATATAATAAACGGGAAAGGGGGAATAGCGGAAAAGGTTATTCCCTCGCTTTAAAAAATATGATAAAAATAGCATTGCTCGGCAGTACGGGTTCGATAGGAAGACAGGTTTTAAACGTAGTGAGGCGGTATAGCGACAGATTTTCGATAGTTTCGCTCGCCGCGGGTAGTAACGCGAAACTTTTATGCGAACAAGCCGCGGAGTTTAAACCCGAAATAATCGCCCTTACCGATTCCGAAAAGGCAACGGAAATACGCGAACTTCCGAAAGGGGTTACGCTTTATACGGGCGAAAACGCTTCTTTACACGCCGTGACCGAAAAAGCCGACGTGGTATTCGTCGCGGTCTCGGGCTTTTGCGGACTTTCGCCCGTGTTAGAGGCGATTAAACTCAAAAAGACAATCGCTCTCGCGAACAAGGAAACGCTTGTGGCGGGCGGCGAAACAGTTATGAAACTTGCCGAGAAAAACGGGGTTAAAATAATACCCGTTGACAGCGAACATTCGGCGATTTTTCAGTGCCTCGGGTTCGATATGAAAGCCGAGTTTAAAAAACTCATAATCACCGCGAGCGGCGGGGCGTTCAGAGACTTTACGAAAGCGGAAATCGAGAACAAGAAAGCCGCCGACGCCTTAAAGCACCCGAATTGGCAGATGGGCAGAAAAATCACTATCGACTGCGCGACTATGCTCAATAAAGGTCTCGAAGTTATCGAGGCTTGCAGATTGTATAACGCTCCGCTTGAAAAAGTTGAAGCGGTGGTACACCCCGAAAGCATAGTACATTCCATGGTCGAGTTTAAAGACGGGGCGATTATGGCCCAACTCGGGTTTCCGTCTATGGAAATTCCCATACAACTTGCCCTCACTTATCCCGAAAGACTCGAAACGGGCGTGCCGCTTCTGAATCTTGTCGGAAAAACCTTACGATTCGATAAAATCGACGAGGACAGATTTCCTTGCTTCCCCTTGGCGTTGGAAGCGTTTAAAAAGGGCGGCTTGTCGCCTTGCGTAATGAACGCGGCGAACGAAGCGGCGGTGAAACTGTATCTCGACGACAAAATAAAATTCTATGATATCGCGGAACTTATCTCTTACGCTACGGGCAAAATCTCGGGCGGCGAAACCGACTATGACAGTCTCGTGGCGGCGGACAGAGAAGCGAGAATAGCGGTATACGAAAAATGCGAGGTAAGATTTTGATATATAACTTGTTAGCGATGCCGACGGTACTCAGAACGGCGTTATACGCAATTCTTGCGATACTTATGCTGATGCTTATGATAACCGTCCACGAACTCGGGCATTATCTCGTCGGCAAAATTTTTAAATTCAAGATAAACGAATTTGCGATAGGAATGGGTCCCGCGATTTTCAAACGCAAGATGAAAAGCGGCGAACAGTTTTCGATAAGATTGTTTCCGTTCGGCGGTTTCTGTGCGTTCGAGGGCGAGGATGACGACAAGGACGACCCGAACGCCTTTAACAACAAAAAGCCGTGGCAGAGAATTTTAGTTCTTATCGCGGGGGCGTTCATGAACTACATTTTAGCCCTTTTGATAATAATTTTGTCTATGTCGATTTACGGTCAGACGGTCATGGGCGTGCAGTACGCGAGACACGACGACGCTATCTACGGACAGACCATCGACTCGCAAATACCCGCCGATAAGTCGATTAACGACGGGGAATACATTTTATCGATAACGAAAAACGGCAAAAAAACGAACGTATATATGACCGTCGATTTAATCTCCGCTTTAAATCACGCGAAGAAGGGCGACGAAGTTACGCTCGAAATAATGAAGGGCGATAAGAATACCGAAAAGAAAACGATAATACTTCGTTCGGACGTCGAGTGCAAAAATATCACCGAGGTGACGAAGGTATACGAGGCTCTCGGGATAGGTTCGGCTATGCAGGTCGAGCCGACGAGAGAGGACTCGCCTTTGAAAAGCGGCAACTTCATTATAAAGATAGGCAAGACGGGCGAAGAGTACAAAAACGCAACGTTCGTGTATTCTGCGGACGACATAGCGTACGTTCTGAAAAATTTTGACGGCGACTCGTTTGCGATATGGACATCGAGGGATAATTCGGTAATTTTTACGCTCAGCGATGAATTGAAAACGGCGGCAAGCAGCGGCGGCGAAGCGATTATGGCTGCCCTCGGCGTAAAGGATACTGGCGTTCGTTCATATTATACCGCGGCGAAATATATGAAACTCGGCTTTTTCAGAACGATAGGACATTCGTTCGAGTATTCGTTCAAGATTGCGGGAACGGTGTTCAGAACGCTCGGTCAACTTCTGACGGGTAAACTCGGTTTGAATGCGGTCGGCGGAACGGTTACGACGATAGTGACTACGACGAAAGTAATAAGTTACGGTTTCGTGTACGCGTTGGAGATAATGAGTTTTATCGGCGTAAACCTTGCGGTGTTCAATCTTTTGCCGATACCTGCGCTCGACGGGGCGAGAGTAGTGTTCTGTTTAATCGAATGGATAAGAAAGAAGCCTGTGAACAGGAAAATCGAAGCGGCGGTAAACGGCATAGGTTTGATTTTAATTCTCGGTTTTGCGATACTCGTAGATATATTGCAATTTATTTAGTAACTATCTAATCTCGCTTTCCCCTATGGGGAAAGTGGCGGCGAAGCCGTCGATAGAGGTTGCAAACGTAAACTGCAAACGACGCTCGTAATGTTTTTAGATGCAAGACCTCTCTCGTCTTTTGTTCGCAATGCTCGCAAAATCCACTCTCCCCAAAGGGGAAAGCAAGAATAGTTAAAAGTTTTGTTCACAAAAGCCACTTCTGCTCGGTGGCGGACGCCCCCTCTCCGTCAGACTTCGTCTGCCACCTCTCCCGTTTCATCGGGAGAGCCTACCCCAAAAGGGAAATCATGAATGGTTAGAAGTGGCATTTTGCTTTGCAAGAGTTATTTATCTATAAACAAATTATAAAAATCGCCTTCTCCTTCGGGGAAGGTGGCTCGGCGAGCAATGGCGAACCGAGACGGAAGGGGATAGGAAAATCACAGTTTTTATTGCCTCGCGTTTTTATCCCCTATCGGCTTGACTTCCATTTCATTCCGTCAACCCACTTCCCCCGAAGGAGGAAGCAAACGATGTACGTCTCTTTCGTTTTATCAGGAGAGCATATCTTGGAAGAGAAAGTGAGAAAGGTAACTCTTTCATATTTTTCTCAAAAAAAGTATTCAAAAAGTAAGAAGTAGAATAATTTAATTATAAAAAATACGGATATTTAACCTTGCGGTAAATATCCGTATTTTCCTATTTTTCTATTTTCTACATTGTTGGTTTTTTAATCTTTATGCGGTTACACCGGCATTCTTACGTTTCTCGTAGTCTTCTATCGCCGCTTTGATTGCTTCTTCCGCAAGTACCGAGCAGTGAATTTTCTGCGGGGGAAGTCCGCCGAGTTTGTCTATTACGACTTTATTTGTGATTTTCAACGCTTCTTCTACCGTTTTACCGATAATCATCTGCGTTGCCGTCGAACTCGTCGCTATCGCCGCCGCGCACCCGAAAGTCTTGAATTTCGCGTCGGTTATTACGTTGTTTTCGATTTTCAGCGTAACTTGCATTACGTCTCCGCAAGCGGGACTTCCGACTTTCCCGAGTCCGCTGTAATCTTCTATTTCGCCCACGTTCTGCGGGTTTTGGAACGCTTCCATTACCTTTTCGTTATACATATATTACACCTCTTTAACTTCGCCGCCGAGTTTGAAAAGCGGCGACATTTTTCTTAATCTCGTGGTAATTTCTTTCAGTTTTTCGACCGCATAGTCGATTTCTTCAACCGTGTTTTCCTTTCCGAACGAAAACCTTATCGAGCCGTGAGCGGTCTCTACGGGTACTCCTATCGCAAGCAGAACGTGCGACGGTTCGAGCGAACCCGACGAACACGCCGAGCCTGACGATACCGCGATTCCCGCTAAATCGAGACTGAACAAAATCGATTCGCCCTCGATATACTCGAATGAAAAATCTGCGTTGCAGGGGAGTCTCTTTGAAAAATCTTTCGGTCCGTTGAGCCGAACGTAAGGAATTTCCTTTAAAACTCTGTCTACGAACCTGTCTCTGAGCGAAACGACGCGTTTTACGTCCTCTTCGAGCGTTTCGTAGGTGAGGGATAACGCTTCGGCGAAGCCTACTACCGAGGGAACGTTCGTCGTTCCGCCTCGTCTCGTCCTCTCCTGATGCCCGCCCGAGATAAGTCTCGCCACGGGTACGCCCGTCTTTATATATAACGCCCCGATTCCTTTTGGTCCGTTGAATTTATGAGCCGAAATACTCATCATATCCACGCCGATTTCTTTGAGGTTTATCCTCGTCGCTCCGACCGCCTGAACGGCGTCAGTGTGGCAGATAATTCCGTGTTTTTTCGCGATTTTCGCGACCTCCGCTATCGGTTCGATAGTTCCTATTTCGTTGTTCGCGTACATGCACGATATTAAAATAGTGTCTTTGCGGATAGATTTTTCGAGTTCGTCAAGGTCTATAAAGCCCTCGCTGTCAACGGATAAATAAGTAAACTCGTAGCCGTCTTTTTCGAGTTCTTTCGCGGTCGAGAGCATTGCGGCGTGTTCTATTTTAGTAATAATAACGTGCTTGCCTTTGCCCTTCAACGCCTCGCAGACCCCTCTTAAAGTCCAATTATCCGCTTCCGTGCCGCCCGAGGTGAAGTATATCTCGCTCGGTTTCGCTCCGAGAAGATTTGCGATTTTGTCTCTCGCCTCGTCAACCGCTTCCATGGCGTCTCTGCCGTATTTGTGTTGGCTGTTCGCGTTTCCGTAAATCTCCGTGAAATACGGAAGCATCTTTTTTACGACCCTTTCGTCCGTTCTCGTCGTGGCGGAATGGTCAAAATAAATCTCTTTCATCAGGTTGCCTCACGAAACAATATCCTACCCGTTTGGTAGGATATGTACAGTATATCATTGAATTTTTTAGTTGTCAACTGTTTTTTTAAAATTTTGTCGTATTTTTTTAACGCTGTGTTTTATCGTTGTTTTCGCCGAACAGAATAGCGTTGAGTTCCTCGGTCTTTTTGCGGGGGATAGAATCGTCGTAATAGGCGTTAATCGCCTTATAGGCCAACTTATCGCCGTTAATCTCCAAAATTCCGAACCTCGCGCCGTTTTTATCGAGGAAGTTTCCGAGCGTTCCGAAGTTGAGATAATATTTGCCGTCTATATGGGTGAAAGAACCCGTGTGTTCGTGTCCGAAGAGGAATACGTTGCCGCTTTGCCCCGAAAAAAGTTCGCGAATCTGATTTTCGGTCGGCATATAGATTATGTCCTTAAACCTACCCTTTTTATTCATGGGATAGTGAAAAGCGACGATTTCGTATTTGCCGTCCTTATACGTTACCGAGCGGGGAAGAGACGAAAGAAATTCCTTCGAGGTCTCGGAAAGGACTTTTTGTTGCCAACGGAACATTTTAAGGCGAGTGTCCTCTTTCGGGAATTCGTCGAGGTCGAGGCAGACGAAAATATCGTGATTGCCCTTCACGCATACGATATCCTTGCGTTTTCGGATAAGCGATACGGTCTCCTCGGGGTAAAACCCGTTGCCGACGATATCTCCGAGACAAAGAATGACGTCGGGCTTATATTTGTCTATTTCGGAAAGGGCGGCTTTCAAAGCGAAAACGTTTGAATGTACGTCCGATATAATTGCGTATTTCATCGAAAAGCATTTTAACATATTTCAACGGTTTTTGTCAACAATGCCGAACAAAACGCTTGTTTTTATTTGCGGGATAGGGTATAATAAAGGAGCCAAGGACGGTTGTTTGAGAATAGCCGATAAATGCGGAGGGAAAATTGAAAATATGAAAGTCAGAAAAGGATTTGTTTTGAGAAAGGTCGGAGACACGCAGTACGCGGTTGCGACGTGCGAAGCGTTGAAGTATTTTAAAGGAATGCTCAAACTCAATGAAATTGGGGCGTATATGTTCACGCTTTTGCAAGAGGACACTAACGCGAACAAGATAGCGGACAGAATTTTAGAGTCGTTCGACGCGGATAAAGAGACGGTGCTTGCGGACGTGAACGACTTTATAGCGAAACTTAAATCGATTAACGTTATCGAAGACTGAAAGACGGAAAGGGTTTAAATACTGACGAAAGAATAGCGAAGAGACAGTATATGCGTTCAATATACGGAACTGTCTAAATTCTCTTGCTTTCCCCCTTTGAAGTTGATTGCTTTGTTTATGTCTTATTTCTTGCCGTCACCTTCGGGGAAGGTGTCGCTGAAAGCGACGGAAGGGGACAATAAA
>CALGVF010000048.1 GCA_937920115.1 uncultured Clostridia bacterium | reverse complement strand
TATTGTGAACCTTAAAGCCCCGTTTTATACGAGTTATATTGCATATCGGCAGTTATATTTTGCGTTGCAAAGTGATATTGCTATCGCAGTTATATTTGCCTTGCGGCAAGCGTTATGTCCACCACAAGAAAAAACTCACACGCCTCAATCGCCGTCGGCGCTGCCGAATACGCTTTGCATAAGGTCGGAAGCGGGGTCGTAACCCTCTTGTTTAAGCCTGAACTTCCTCGCCGCCGTTTCAAGCACTATCGGTATGTTTCTACCGGGGGTGACGGGAATAACCACTTTCTGCACGTTTATCCCCAAAACTTCGTCGTACTGCTCGTTTATACCTATTCTGTCGTAGGTTTTTCCTTGTTCCCACTGCGAGAGTTCGGCTATTATGTCAACCCCCTTGTCGGGACGAACCGCTCCCGGTCCGAACATTCTCTGTATGTTGATTATGCCGATTCCCCTTATCTCCATATAGTACCTGATTTTCTCGGGCGACTTGCCGATAAGTTGGTCGTTTATGTTCTTGATGATTACCGAATCGTCGGCGATAAGCCTGTGTCCGCGGCTTACGAGTTCGAGCGCGATTTCACTCTTTCCTACGCCCGATTTACCCATAATCAGTATTCCCACGCCGAAAACGTCCACTAAAACGCCGTGTACAACTTCCGTCGGGGCTAAAAGTTCGCTCTGATATATCGTAATGTCGTTGACGAGTACGGTCGTGATTTTCGGCGACTTAAAGAGCGGCACGCCGTATTTTTCCGCCGCCGCGATCGTCTCCTTTGAAAAATCGAGTCCTCTCGCGATTATCATACACGGTATGTTTTTGCTCATTATCGCATCCACTACCGGCATCCTCTTTTCTTTCGCAAGTTCTTTGAAATACTCACATTCGGCGTGTCCGACGACCTGTATTCTCGTCGAGTCGAAATGCTTTAAGTAGCCCGTCATTTGAAGTCCGGGTCTCGATACGCTTATCGAACTTAAAGACAGTTCACCTCTGCCTTCGTATATTATTTCGAGGTCGAGCGACCTCGCAAACTCGCCAACGCTCAGTTTTATCGCGTCCCCGTTTACTTTCGTAGGTTTCATTTGGTCTCTCCTTTAAAGTAGTTTATTATCGCTTCGGCTTGCTTTTCGCGTATGCCGTCCGTTTCCAAAAGTTCTTCTTTCGTCGCTCGTTTCAGATTTTCCACCGTGCCGAATTTATCCATCAACGCTTTGCGGCGTTTTTCGCCTATTCCCTCTATGCCCGTAAGTTCCGATTTTAAATTGGTCTTTTCGTGCGTTCGTTTATGGTAGGTTATCGCAAACCTGTGGGCTTCGTCTCGGAGCCGTTGGAGTAGTCTCAAAACGTAATCTCGTCTCGACAGTACCACAGGTTCGTGAGAGAGGGTCGTAAAAATTTCCTCTTCACGTTTCGCGAGCGAAATAAGGTCGATATCCGTAACTCCGAGTTCGTCGAAAACTTCTTTTACGCTCGAAAGTTGCCCCTTGCCGCCGTCGATTACGATAAGGTCGGGCTTCGGGAATTTTTCCTCTTCCTCGCTTCCGAGTTTTTGAAGTCGTCTCAAAAGCACTTCCTTTAAACACGCAAAGTCGTTCGACCCCTCGACCGTCTTTATCTTGAACCGTCTGTATTCCGTTCTTGCCGACTCGCCGTCGATAAATACGACCATCGAACCGACTTTATCCACGCCGCTTATATGCGAAATATCGTAACACTCGATTCGCCTCGGCAAGTTTTTGAGCGACAACACCTTTTGCATCTTCTTGCAAGCGGCGGTCGTCATATCGTCCTTGTGCTTGATTTTATCGACTTCCTTTTCGAGGTAGTCCTCGGCGTTCGACTTCGCCATCTCGGCAAGTTTTTTCTTGTCGCCCCTCTCGGGAACGTATATTTTCACGCTCTTGTGATAAGTCTCTCTGAAAAAGTCCTCTAACGCGGCGACGTCGTCCGCTTCCTCGGAAAGCAGTATTTCGTCGGGTATCTCCTGCCCCTCGCCGTAGTACTGCGACATAAAGGAATACAGTCTCCTGCCGTTCGTGTCCTCGGCGTCCGAAAGGGCGAAATTTTTGCCGCCCTGCATTCTGCCGCCCCTGACGAAAAGCACGTTAATCGAACTATACAGCCCGTTTTCAGCCGCGGCGATTACGTCGGCGTTCACGAATTTATTAAGCGCGGTCAGTCTTCTCAACTTGATTTTTTCAAGCATTTTCAGTTTGTCGCGGTAGGACATCGCGAGTTCAAACTCTTCTAAGGCAGAACATTTCAGCATCTTATCCGTGAGTATTTTTTCGACTGCGTTATCTTCGCCCGAGAGAAATTCCAACGCCCCGTCAACCTGTTTTGCATAGTCCTCTTCGGAAACGTACCCCGCGCACGGGGCGGTGCATTTGCCGAGGTGATAGTTAAGGCACGGGCGTTGCGGCTTCGATTTTTCTATAACCTTGTTGCACGAACGGACGGAAAACGCCGTCGTGATTATCGCGAGCGTGTCTTTTACGTTGACCCCGCCCATAAACGGACCGAAATACCTCGCCCCGTCCCGACGAAATTTCCTCGAAACGGAAAAAACGGGGTAGTTCTGCTTTAAATTTACCTTGATGTACGGGTAGGTCTTGTCGTCCTTTAACAGAATGTTGTATCTCGGCTTGTACTTTTTTATCAGGTTGTTTTCGAGCGACAACGCGTCTATTTCGGACTTCGTTATAATGTAGTAGAAATCGACAATATTTGAAACCATCGCCATAACCTTTTCGGGTTTAGGCGACAGGTGGAAGTACTGCGAAACCCTGTTTTTCAGGTTCTTCGCCTTACCGACATATATTACCGTTCCGTCGTTACCCAGCATAACGTACACACCGGGGTCCGTCGGTAACATTTTCAGTTTTTTTGCCAAAATATCGTTCATATTTTTATAAAAATGCTTGTTAATCGACTTATAGACGGCTTTTTGCTATATCTATGAGTTTTTGTCTATCGTTTAATTCGGGGCGGTCGATACATAAAAACAACAGCCTTTCGAGTTCTTTTTTAACGTTTTCGCCCTCGTATCCGAGAGCGGTAAGGTCGCCGCCTTTTATTTTAAGCGACTTTAAATCGTAACACTCGCCCGAGTTTACGACGCCATGAAACGCCCTTTCGGTCGCCTCTATGTTTTTCCTTTCTTCTTTCGCCTTGTCCGTTCCCTGAGCGGCGTTGTCGGCATATTTGATTTTCAGTAAGTCGGCAAAACTATCTTCGCCGATTTTATACAACGTTCTTTTGATTTTTCGTTTGTCGTCGCTTAAAGGTTTATCGTGATTTTCGATTAAAAACAGGGCTTTTTCGGATAATTTTTTCGGAAATTTAAGTCTTGCAAACACCTTTTCGGCTATTTCCGCCGAGACTTTCGCATGTCCGTAGAAATGCCCGACGCCGTCTTTCTCCGTGTAAACACAGGGTTTTCCAACATCGTGCAAGAGCGTCGCGAACTTTAAAGCCGAACCGCCTTGAACGTAGCCGACCGCTCTCGCGATATGCTCGTACACGTCGTACCGATGCCACGGGTTATTCTGATTAAACCCGACGCATTTTTTGAGTTCGGGTATCACTTCCGTTATTATTTCCTTGCAGTTTAAAAGGGTGTTCGTGACGTTTTCGCCGAGCAGAGTTTTTTCGAGTTCGGCAAAAATTCTCTCTTTCGACACGCTCCCGAGATTTTTTCGTAGCGTTACCGCCGCGGCGTATGTATTTTTCTCTATCGTAAAGCCCGTTTTAGACGAAAATCTGACGGCTCTCAAAATTCGGAGAGCGTCCTCGCCGAACCTTTTACAAGGGTCGCCGACGGTGCGGATAATTTTACGCTTTATATCGTCTAAGCCCCCGTATAAGTCGATTATCCCCTCTTTTTCGTCGTAAGCGAGAGCGTTTATCGTAAAGTCTCTTCTCGATAAATCGCCCTCTAAATCGGCGACGAACTCGACTTTCGACGGTCTCCTTTTGTCGAGATATTCGCCCTCCGTCCGAAAGGTCGTGACCTCGCAAGGCTCGACGCAAATCACCGTGACGGTGCCGTGTTTTTCGCCCGTTTTTATAACGGGCAGGTCGGAAAATACCGCCTCGGTCTCGTTAGGTTTAGCGTTCGTCGCAATATCCCAATCGTGAGGAGTAATCCCCATAACAAAGTCCCTAACCGCCCCGCCGACGGCGTAAGCCGAAAAGCCGTTAGACTTCAATCTCGAAATCACGGTCTTAACGCCCTCGGGCATTATTTTATAAAGGTCAGTCGTCAACCCGCTCGCCCCTTTTGTCGGCAAACACTCCGTCGGCGAATTCGCCTATTCTCTTGTTTGCGTCGTCGCGGCTCGTGTCGTTCAAAACCTCGTGTCTGACTCCGTCGTAGAGAACCTTATCGACCTTTTCCACGCCGACTTTATGCTTGTAGAAATCGTAGAGTTTCTCGACGAGTTTTCCATAGCCCCCGACGGGGTCGTCTCTGCCCGAAATTATGAGCATCGGAACGTTAGTTCTGACCCTTTTATAGTAGTTCTTTCTGTAATTTTTCGGCAAATTGCGGAAAAACGAACTATAAAACGCGTTGGAAAGTGTGAAATTGCAGTCGGGGAAGTTGTCGTACTTATCGCACTCCTCGGGAATGGACGACACGAACGTACCCTCTTTGCAACGCTTGTTATAAACGCCGAAAGACGAGTTCGCAATGAAATTCGCCGCCTTTTTGCCTTTGCCGAAAAAGCAGTTTACGGTCGCCACGACCTTGCCCGCAAGCGAGGAGAGGTTATGCAGATACGCGCTGCCGCAGAGAATAACCCTGTCGGCGTTCTCGGGGTATCTCTCGATATACGCCTGCGTTAAAAACGAGCCGTAACTATGCCCGAAAAAGACGAGCGGAAGACCCTTGAATTCCTCTTTGTACATTTTCGTGAGGGTCGCCATATCCTTTAAGGTGTCCTCGAACATTTCGCCGTCCGAATAACCCGTTCTGCCGTCCGTGAGTCCGTGGCCTCTGTGGTCGTCGCCGAACACCAAAAAGCCGCGTTCTTTGAGGTATTCCGCGAACGCGTCGTACCTCGCCGTGCTTTCAGCCATTCCGTGCGAAATCTGGAACAAAGCCTTTACGTTTTCGGGTCGCCATTCTCTGTAACCCACCTTCTTTCCGTCATAAGAGACGAACGATTTTTCAGTCATCACATACTCCTTTCGACAGCCTTTTTCCAACCGTCGTATAATTTTTCGTATTTTTCCCTGTCGCCGTCGGGCGTAAATATTTTATCGCAGACCCGAAGCCTTTTTATATCCTCTTTCGTAATATATCCCGTACCGAGACCGCAAAGGTAGACGGCCCCGAGAGCGGTGCTTTCTTTTTCTTTCGGGCGATTCACGTTCGCCCCTAAAACGCTCGCCTGAAAACCCATCAGAAAATCGTTTGCGGAAGCCCCGCCGTCACACCTTAGTTCAGTGAGTTTCACGCCGCTTTCCTTTTCCATTACGTCTGCCAAATCTCTCGCCGAATACGCCATTGATTCGAGGGTTGCCCTCGTGATATGGGCTTTCGTCACGCCCCTCGTAAGACCCGTTATGATACCCCTCGCGTTTCCGTTCCAATAGGGAGCCCCGAGACCCGTAAAGGCGGGTACGACGTACACTCCGCAGGAACTCCCGACCGACAAAGCGAGCGTTTCGCTATCTGCGGAACTCGCGAAAAACCCGAGATTGTCTCTCAGCCATTGCACGGAACTTCCCGCGTTGAAAACGCTTCCCTCGAAGGCGTAAGAGACCTCGCCGCCGATGCCGTAAGCAACAGTCGTTACAAGCCCATTTTGTGAGATAATCGACTTATAGCCCGTGTTATACAACATAAACAGCCCCGTTCCGTAGGTCGCCTTTACGTCTCCGACGGACAAACAACCTTGCCCTACGAGAGCCGCCTGTTGGTCGCCCGCTATGCCGCAAACGGGTATTTTATACCCGTCGTAATCGAACTCGCCGACCTTTTCATCGGAGTACACAACCTTAGGAAGGCACTCCCTTTTAACGCCGAAAATCGAGAGAAGTTCGTCGTCGTAGTCGAGGGTGTTTATGTTGAAAAGCATAGTTCGCGAAGCGTTGGTGACGTCGGTCACGAACGCCTTGCCGCCCGTCAGTTTATACACGAGAAAACTATCGACCGTGCCGAAACAGACCTCACCGTTATCCGCTTTTTGTCTGATAATCGGAACGTTGTCGATAAGCCATTTTATCTTGCTC
Organism: uncultured Clostridia bacterium; assembly: GCA_937920115.1. Taxonomy (GTDB): domain Bacteria; phylum Bacillota; class Clostridia; order Christensenellales; family Borkfalkiaceae; genus UBA10281. The sequence continues at coordinate 3,419 of CALGVF010000048.1, read as the reverse complement.
GCCGAAAAATAGGCGTCCATGACAAGCCCCGTTTTTCTGCGGATAATATCGCCGTATTTTTCGGCGAGTTCCGACATAAAGTCCGCGGTTCTGCGGCACTGCCAGACAATCGCGTTATAGAGGGGTTTCCCCGTCTTTTTATCCCACGCGATAACCGTTTCGCGTTGGTTGGTTATGCCTATTCCGACGACCTTTCCTATATCGTCCGCCCCTTCCAAAACCTCTACGAGCGAGGCGAGCGTTTCCGCGTAAATTTCGTTCGCGTTCTCCTCGACGTAAGACGGCTCGGGGTAAAACTGCTTGATTTCCGAGGACTTCGAGGCGATAATTTTATTCTTATCGAGGTCGTATAAAACCGCCCGCGTTCCCGTCGTTCCCTCGTCGATTGCCGCGATGTACGCCATACTTTCGTTCCCCTTTCGCATTATTTCCTTTATATTGTATAACAAAACGCGTTCGTTTTCAAGTTATTTTGCAAGAATTTTGTCAAATTTCCGTATAAACGGCTCATACTATGAATAAGAGGGCTTTTTATGAGCGTTATCGTACTTACGGGCGGCGGTACGGCGGGACATTCCGCCCCGTGCATCGCGTTGATTCCCGACCTGAAAAAGATATTCGACGAGACTTATTATATCGGCAGTAAAGACGGCATCGAACAAAAACTCGTCAAAAAAACGGGCGTGACTTATTTTTACGTTCCGACCGTCAAGTTCGAGAGGAGATTGACCCTGAAAAATGCCCTGATTCCCGCAAAATTATTGTCGGCGGTATCGGCGGCGAAGAACGTACTCAAAAATCTGAAACCCGACGTAGTGTTTTCAAAGGGCGGCTACGTCGCCTTGCCGACCGTTATCGCGGCGAAAAAACTCGGCATACCCGTGATTTCGCACGAGTCAGACTTGTCGATGGGGCTTGCGAACAAAATCGCGTTGAAGTATTCGGCGAAAATGCTCACGGCGTTTGAAAAGACGGCGGACGGAATACAAAAAGCCGAATGCGTCGGCATACCGCTCGATAAAAAACTGTTCTGCGAGAGGGATAAGGCTAAGATTTTAAAAAAATTCGGGTTTGAAAGGGGCAAAAAGGTACTTCTTATCACGGGCGGCAGTCAGGGAAGCCGAGCGATAAACGAAGCGTTCGGCGGAGCGAGAGACCGACTTTTAAAAAAGTACAACGTGATACACCTTTGCGGAAAGGGGAAGTCGTCGGGCGTGAAAGCCAAAGGACTTTACGAAACGGAGTTCGCCGAAAACATGGGCGAAGTTTTCGCCGCGTGCGACCTTGCGGTGTCGAGGGCGGGGGCGAATACTATGTTCGAACTCGCCGCTCTCTGCATTCCGACGCTCGCCATACCCCTGCCGAAAGGAAATTCACGGGGCGACCAAGTGGAAAACGCGAAGTATTTTAAATCGAAAAGACTATGCGAAGTACTTTTCGAGGAAAATCTCACGCCCGAAACGCTGATTAAGTCAATAGAGAAGTTGCAAGGGGAAGCGGCGGAGATTTCCGCGAGGTTAAAAAAGCAAGACTTTACGACTGCGAACGAAAAGGTATTAGAAAATTTAAAGGTCTACGCGAAAGAAAAGTAGACAAGATTTTTCACGCTTATTTTTGACCTCTCTCGTCGGCGATTGACCTCTCTCGGCGGCACAGCCGCCGAGAGAGGTCAAAACGCACGACGATAAAACTAACCGACGGTTATTTCTGTATCAGTCTTATAAATTCGTCTAAAAGCACGCCGACTTCCGACGGCTCGGCGTTTTCGAGTTTGCCGCATAGCGAAGCGGCTTTGTTTTCTTTTTCGCTGTATTTTTCTCTTTTCATAATAATCATAATATGTCGCATTAAGTAGTTAATATGTGATATATGACGAAACGATTAAGGCGAAATCGTCGATATTCGACATTATCTCCCTGTTTTATCGCATTATATGCGGTTCTTTCGATTTATTTTTACTATTTTTTGTGATAGAATGTAGAAGAACGAGGGAAAATGAGAATCGACCCCGGTTCAAAAACAAAAAGGAGAAAGACTATGGACAAACACGGAATAGTCATACTTGCGGATAACCCGAAGAAAGCCGACGAAATCTCGGCGGCTTTTGAAAAAAGCGGTCGATTTACAATTTTAGGAAAAACGTCAGACGGAGAAGAAGGAGTAGGTTTAATACTTAAAACAGAGGCGGAATACGCGGTCGTGGACCTTATTTTATCGGGTCTCGACGGACTCGGAGTCTTGGACAGACTGTCCGCTTACAGGTCGAAAACGAAGATTATCGTCTACACTTCGCTATCGAGCGAAGAGGTCGTGGAGACTTGCATTTCAAAGGGAGCGGCGTTCTACGTCGCTAAGCCATGCCCCACGGAAACGCTCGTTAATCGTGTTATAGACCTGTTTTTGAACGGTAATCGCGAAAATTTACCGAGCGGAACGCGTATTGCGAAGACCACTTCGTTAGACGAGAGAATCAGCAAAATATTTATATCCGTGGGTATCCCTCCGCACATAAAGGGCTACGGATATTTAAGAGAGGGAATAAAACTTGCGGTGGACAACCCAGACGTTATCAACAATATAACGAAGAAACTCTATCCTATGATAGGCGAGAAATATTCGACCTCGCCGAGCAAGGTGGAAAGGGCGATAAGGCACGCGATAGAAGTCGCATGGGCGAGAGGAAGAATAGGGAACATAAACGACTTATTTGGAGTACAGACCTATCTTTCGGGCGAGAAGCCGACAAACGGCGAATTTATAGCCCTTATAGCCGACAAGATGCTTCTCGAAGGGGCGTAATTTACTAAAAATATAAAAACATCTAACAAAGGTCGCACCTATTATCTGAAAAAGATAAAAGCAACCCTTATGATTACAATTCTCGCCTTCTCCTTCGGGGAAGGTGGCGAATTGAGCGGCTTTCCGCGATAATTTGACGGAAGGGGATAATAAATCACTACTACGTTTTGTCTTGCGTTTTTATCCCCTATCGTCGGCTTCGCCGCCACTTCCCCCGAAGGTGGAAGCGTTGTATGCCGTTTTCGAGATGGGGTTTGTTTTATTCCGTCAACCCACTCCCTGCCTCTTTTGTTGCTTTGCGACATTCCTCTGCTTCAATGAAGCCCCGAAGGAGGAAGCGAGACGATACGCCCTGTAAATTCTTTTGAATGAGGGGACGTTCTTTTGCCGCTTTGCGACATTTCCTCCGCTTCAACGGAGGAATTTATCCCCGAAAGAGGAAGCGAACATTGCAACAACTTCACAATTCAACAAAAAATTTACTACAAAAAAACAAAGTACTTTTTACAATTAGAACGGAACTTTAATACGAGCGGGCGATATGTGTTTTACACATATCGCCCGCTCGTATTCTTTATATAAATTTGTATTCTTTTCCGTATATAAATTTATTTCAATAC
>CALGVF010000047.1 GCA_937920115.1 uncultured Clostridia bacterium | reverse complement strand
TACATTTACGCAGTCTCTCTTCGTCCGAACACTCCGACATAACCGCCCAACTCTGCGAGTTTATCCAAAGCGAGCCGCATCTTTCGTCGCGGTTGCCGATTTTTAAACCCTCGTCCGACACTGCTCGGATAAATCTGTCCTCGTTCCAACAATAGTCGTTAAGAACTTTCTCCTGTCGCTCGATAATTTCGTCGAGTTTATCGCCGTTTTTGCCTATAATTTCGTAAATTCCTTTTAACTGTTTGCACGCAAGCACTAGCATTTGAGAAACGAACACGCTTTCGCCCTTACCCTCTTTGCACACGTTGGAAAGCATATCGTTCCAATCGGAGCCGAGCATGAGCGGCAGACCGTGTTCGCCGAGGTGATTTACGGTATATTCGATTGATTTTTCTATGTGTTCCAGAACCGTACCTTCGCCGCCGTCGTAGTACGGGGCGGTTTTATTCAAAAAGTCGGTTTTTCCGCTCTCGCAAATAACCTTATACACGGCGTAAACGAGCCATAAATGGTTGTCGCTTCGGTCGCTTACGAGCGGTTCGCGTTTTTCCACGGGATAGAAATAATGGTTCGTCTTTCCGCAGTTGTATTGTTGCCCTAAAAGTAGTAAAATTTTCTCTTTCGATGCGGGCAAATCGTATAAAATGTTCGCAAGAACGTCCTGAGCGGCGTCTCTCATTCCTACGCCCCTTATCGTACCCGTCGCATAAAACGAAATTTCGCGGCAGACGAGGAAATTTACGTATGCCTGTAACGGGTTAAATACGTTCGCCATACGCTCGGCGTCCTTGTCGGGAATATCTACCGAGAAAAATTCTTTTCGGGTTTTCAACCTGTTTTTAACCTTTTCAAACTCTTTTTTCGCGTAATCTTTTTCACGCAGTTTTTCAAGCAACGGCTTTACGCTTTCCGTTTGTCCGTAAGTACCTAAAAATACGCTTAAATTCTGCGGTTTTTCGTCCATCGTCAGGTCGAATTGCATGGCGAACAACGCTTCGCCGCCCCTAAGGTCGCTGTTGCCGCAGGTTCCGCGCTCTAAGGAAATCGGGTTCTTGAAATCGCGGTAATTGCCCATAAAACTCTTTCGGCTTCCGTCGTGAGAGACCGAGCGGGCGTTCGCGGCGAAAAACACTTTCGGCGTTTCGTCGGGGCGAGCCTGAGCGTCAACGAAATATTCGTAAGAAAGGCTGTCCGTTTTCTCGTCGTACAAAATATTGTTGCTCGCCTTGCAGTAGCATTGCCATTGCACTTCGCGGAGATATTCCATAAGCCCCATTTCGCGGCAGGCGAAGACGCTTATCTCGCGGGAGTCGTCGGCTGAGACGTTCATATCGTAAATAAGCACGTTTTCCGTGCCGACAAAACAGTTTAAATCGACGGTCACGCCGTCTTTTTCGGCGTGGAAACGGGTGTAGCCGAAACCGTGAGCGGAATGCCATTTGTCTAAGCGTTCGTCGCAGGGGATAACGGTCGGATTCCACACTTTGCCCGTTTTTTTATCCTTAATATAGATAAAAAGACCGTTGCCGTCGGTGGGCAGATTGTAGAAATTATATCTGCCTATACGCCATATTTCGGGCGATTTATACCAACTGAGCGAGCCGCCCGCCTGAGAAATCATAGTGAAAAACGTACCGTTGGTAAGGTAGTTAATCCAAGGCGACGGCATATCGTGGCGGTGAAAAATCACCTCGTCCGCTTCGTCGTTAAATTCGTAGTAGTCTTTGTAATTCGATTGCATTTTTATTTTCCTTATAAATTGCGTAAATTATTCACCCATTCGACGGGTGTAAAAGAGGTCATGCTTTTGAAAAAATCCGAAAAATGCGAGTAGCCGCTGTAACCGATTTTAAACGCTATTTCGCTCATCGACATATCCGAGTGAAGTATGAGTTCCTGAGCGTAATTCAACTTTTTCTTTTTGAGATAATCGGTCGGCGTTATCCCCATATCGCGTGTGAAAACCCTGTTGACGTGCGAGTAGGAGTAGCCGCATTTTTTCGCGAGTTCCGACACTCCGAGCGTCAAACTTACGGGGTCGTTCATCAGTTGAATAAGCTCGTTCGTGCAGTAGCAATATTGCCGTTTTATGCCTTTGTTTATGAGATAATGCGAGCAAATTTCCTGTAAAACGGGCATCAGATACAAGGTCATCGCCTGAATTTTAGTATTCGCCGAGTCGGCGCAGAGAATATTGTCCGAGTATTTGACGAGAAGTTCCGCGATATTCGGCGAAACGTTATACTCTATGAAATCGTCCTTTTGAAGTTTGTCGTAGAGTTCGAGACCGAAGCCCGCGAAAATGCTTTTGAGATATTCGGAGCGTATCGCGAGGTTGAAGTGAAGGGACGAGGTCTGCGGCGACTGTATCATACAATGTTTGTCCGCGGGGCGAATGACGCACAGCGTGTTTTTGCTGAGTGTTCGCGATTGCCCGTTGATTTTGTGGACGATCGAGCCTTCGGACACGAACATAAATTCCCAAAAATCTATGTGCGTGTGATAAGTCGGGTATGAGTTGTGGTATATGTGAAACATGATTTTGTCCGTCGGCGACTCGAACGGCAGGCGTACCGCTTCCATAAAAACTCCTTTTTCGCGAATTGCTGTTCGGGGTTATTGTATCACAAATGGTAACAAAAGTGAAGCGAAACGATTGAAAATGAGTAAAAATAGTAAAACAATGAAAGATTATAGCGTTGAACGGGACGTAAAAAGGCGTTATAATAGGTTTGTAAATAAAATCAAAACTCGGGAAAGAGCCTCTTCGGCGATTTTCGGGCTTGCGGACGAGAACGTACATAATGCAGACGATACAACTTGAAAATTGGATATTGACGGGCGAAAACGGGGAGAGAATCGAAACGACCGTACCGAGCGATATTTTCGGCGAACTTTATTCGGCGGGAATAACGGACGACCCGTTGTACGGCGATAATCTCGAAAAAATCAGACCGCTTTTCGATAAAACTTGGAAATATACCGCCTTTTTCGACCTCTCGGAGGAGTTAATCGGAAGCGAAAGGGCGATTCTCGTATTCGACGGAA
>CALGVF010000046.1 GCA_937920115.1 uncultured Clostridia bacterium | reverse complement strand
GGCAGGTTGTATACCGTATACCCTATTCTGTGGTCGGTCACTCTCCCTTGCGGGAAATTGTAAGTCCTTATTCTCTCCGACCTGTCGCCCGTGCCTATCTGACTCTTTCGCGTGTTGTCGTACTCGCTCCGAGCCTGAGAATTGTAGTAGTCGTACAGTCTGCTCTTCATAACTTTCATCGCCTTTTCGCGATTTTTAAGTTGCGAACGCTCGTCCTGACAAGTCACTACTATCCCCGTCGGCAAATGAGTCATTCTTATGCACGACTCCGTTTTGTTGACGTGCTGTCCGCCCGCGCCGCTCGAACGATAAGTGTCGATTTTAAGGTCCTTTTCGTCGATATTTATCTCGACGTCCACCGCTTCGGGAAGCACCGCGACGGTTACGGTCGAGGTTTGTATTCTGCCCTGCGACTCGGTGAGCGGCACTCTCTGAACCCTGTGTACTCCGCTTTCGTATTTGAGTTTTCCGAACGCTCCCTTGCCGTTTATCGAGAAAATTACTTCCTTTATTCCGCCGAGTTCGGTTTCGTTTATATCTATCTCCTCGGTCTTCCACCTGTTCTTTTCGGCGTATCTCAGATACATTCTGTACAAGTCGCCCGCGAACAAAGCCGCTTCCTCGCCGCCTGCCCCCGCTCGGATTTCCACGATTACGTTTTTATCGTCGTCGGGGTCTTTCGGAAGCAACAGAATTTTCAATTCGTCCTCAGCCTCCGCAAGTTTCTTTTTGCAGTCGTAATACTCCTCTTCGAGCAGGTCTTTCATCTCTTTGTCCGTCTCGGTTTCGAGCGACTTTTCGGCGTTTTTCATATCCGTTTCAATCTTTTTGTACTCCGAATACTTCTGAGCCGTCTCCTCTATATCCGACCTCTCTTTTGCGTACTTTTTCCACGTTTCCATATCGGCGAGAACGCTCGGGTCGGAAATGAGTTCGTTCAGTTTTTCGTATCTCGCGAGTATTCCTTCGAGTTTCGATATCATAGAAGTACCCCCTTGACGATTCTGTCTTTGCCGCTTATATCCTTTATAACTTCGACGCTATACTCTTCGCCGAACAATTCCGAGACTTCCTTTCCCTGTTCCGCTCCGATTTCGAGGTATATAACGCCCTTCTCGTTTAAATGGTCTTTCGCCCCCGAAATAATCTTTCTGTAAAAGTCGAGACCGTCCTCGCCGCCGTCAAGAGCGAGTTTCGGCTCGAAGTCCCTAACTTCCTTATCGAGCCTTGCTATATCGCCCGTTTTTATATACGGCGGATTGGATATAATTACGTCAAACTTTTCGGATAAGTCCGCGTATAAGTCGCTTAACGCCGTTTTTACGTCGGCATCGAATTTTTTGAAATTGCTTTCGGCGACCTTTAAAGCGTCTTCCGATACGTCGCTCGCGGTAACTTTTGCCCCGCTCTTTTTGGCGACTACAAGGGCAATCGCTCCGCTTCCCGTACATAAATCGAGAACGGTTTTACTCTCGTCAATCGACTTCAAAGCGTGTTCGACGAGTTCTTCCGTTTCGGGTCGAGGTATCAGCACCCTTTCGTCAACGTTCACTTCGTATCCGTAGAAATCGCAATTACCTAAAACGTAACAAAGCGGTCTGCCCGTCAGTCTTTCTTTCGCGAATTCGTTTATTTTGTCTATCTCGGACGACTTCAATTTTACGTCGCCGTTCAGTTCGCTGCGTTTAATACCCGTCGTTATAGACACGAGCCATTCGGCGTCGCTCTCGTCAACGCCGTTTTCGGCGAACAGTTTTTTCATTTTTTGAGTAATAACGCTTACCTTTTCGGGGCAGACGAACTCGGAAGTCGGTTCGTTCGGGTCTTCGTCCATTTTATATACTTTTTCAAACGCCGCTATCGCGACTTCTATCATATCGTCGGTAGGCTCTTTGGTCGTTAATTTCTGCAAACCGAGCCCCGGAAGTTTCAAAGGTAAAACGAGCGGGCTGTCGGTCTTGGCGAGAAGTTTTAAAAGTTCGTAAGAAAGTCCCGCGATAAGGGGCAGAAGAACTACTCTCGACAGTATTCTGAGCCATATATTTGTGTTAAAAATCGGGAAAATCGCCCCGAAAATCGAATAGACGAGAATACTCACGAACATTACGAAAAACATAAAAGTCGTGCCGCATCTGTCGTGAACCCTTCTGCATTTTCTGACGTTTTCGACGGTTAAGTCCATACCTTTTTCAAAGCAGGTTATCGTCTTATGTTCCGCGCCGTGGTACATATACGTTCGCTTTACGTCTTTAATGAGCGAAGTAAACAGAATGTAGCAGACGAAAATCGCGATTCTTATCAATCCTTCGATGAGGTTTCTCACGACTAGAAGATTCGGGAACGCTTTTCCGAACAAGTTGCCGAGAATGGTCGGAATTATGAAAAACAGTCCGATTGAAAAGACAAGTCCCAACGCAACGCCGAAGAAAAGGACTATGTCCATGACGTCGACTTTAAAAGTTTTCGCGAGCCACTTTTCAAACTTAGACGGTTCGCCGTCGTCCCGTAGACTTCCGCGGAACGCATTAAAATTTTGGTACCCGTGACGAGCGAGGAGAAAAAGTTTACCGCTCCCCTTATTATCGGAAGTTTTAAAAAGGCGTTCTTCTTTTCGGGCGGGGTAATTCTTTCCGCTTCCACTCGGATAACGCCGTCAGAGTCTCTGACTGCAGTCGCGATACCCGTTTTGCCGCGCATCATTACGCCCTCGATTACCGCCTGACCGCCTATATAGGTTTTTTTACTTTTTTTATCTTTCATATTATCGCCTTAAAAAAGTATAAATTCGCCGTTTAAAAAAATTAGCCCTATGTTATACGCATAGGGCAAAATTTCATAGTTTTTGCCTCTTTTAAGGCAAAATTTCAGATTAAAGACCAAATCTTTTCTTAAATTTATCAACGCGTCCGCCTGTATCGACAAGTTTCTGCTTGCCGGTGAAGAACGGATGACATTTGCTGCAAATATCGACTTTAATCAAGTCCGTATTTTTAGTCGTTCCGGTTTTGAAAGTTTCTCCGCAAGCGCACTGGACGGTGACGATTTTATAATTAGGATGGATATCCGCTTTCATTATACTCACCTCTCTATCTGTAATGCTTACCTATTATATATCAATTTTTCGAGTATGTCAAACGTTTAAAATAAAATAAATAAATTTTTGTCAATTATTTTCTTAGCCGATAAAAACCCCAACCGAATCCGCCTCTAAGCCGTCTTTTTAACGCTTTGC
>CALGVF010000045.1 GCA_937920115.1 uncultured Clostridia bacterium | reverse complement strand
CGCCTTCTCCTTCGGGGAAGGTGGCGAATCGAGCGGCTTTCCGCGAAGATTTGACAGAAGGGGACAATAAACTACTGATTTTTAGAAATTCTCGTTTTTATCCCCTATCGTCTTGACTTCCATTTCATTCCGTCAAGCCACTTCACCTCGGCGGCGGACGCCCCCTCTCCGTCAGACTCCGTCTGCCACCTCTCCCGTTTTATCGGGAGAGCCTACCCCGAAGGAGAAAGCAAGGAATATAATGACGTTTCGCCATTTTAAATGATGGCGTCTGAAACAGAAATTAGATGTTCTCTTTTTTTACGGCTCCTTTATTTTTACTTTACGCAATTTTTTCGTCGAGCCTTTTCGTCGTCAGATAATCTGCCAACTCGGCGGGTTCCACCACTCTTTTCAACTTCCCGTTCGGGTCGTACACATACACCCTGTACAGATACCCGTCTTTGAGTAAACGATAAACTTTTCTCACCGTAAGGCAATCGCTTATCGCAAGTTCCTTTATCTCTCTTGCCTTTTTAACGTTCGAGCAGGACAACGCGTCGAATATTCTGACGTAAGCGTCCGCAGAATTTTTGTCCAAAACACCGAACAACACGAACAACGAGAAAAACAACAGCGAAAAATTGACTTTTACAAAGCAGGAATAGACGAAAAGTCCGACGAGAGTCGCCGACAAAATAATTCCGAGAATTTTTGCGATTTTAACGGCTTTCACTCTGCCCGTTTTAAGCGACAGAAGCGACAAAAGCAGTCTGCCGCCGTCGAGAGGGAACGCGGGGATAAGGTTTACGAACGCGAGAGCGAAATTCGCCTGAGCCGCGAGCGAAGTGTACGGATAGGTTTCGGGGAACAGCCACCAAAGGGCGAGTATCATAAGTCCCAACAAAAAATTCGTAATAGGCCCTGCGACTACGACGGCGATTTCCTCCTTCACGCTCATACCCGTCATATCGCCCGAAACCATCGCTCCGTAAGGCATCAAAGTGACGTTTTTCAACTTATAGCCCAACTTTTCAGCCATAAGCGAGTGTCCGCACTCGTGAATACAGGCGCACAAAGTATAGGATAAAAAAGAAAATACTTTGCCCGTAAAGGCAAAGTATATCCCGAAAATAATAAACAGCGGATGTACCTTAAAGGTCAACTTTCCCATACGATAGAGCCGCCTTCGACTACGTAATTCGTCACGAGAACGTCCTGATTATACATACTGACTTTCGCGTCTCCGCCGTTCACATAGCACACGGGAACGTATTTGAACACGTCGTCGCCCTGATCGGCATAAACGAAATCGACGCCCGAAATAACCGTTTTGAACACGTCGCTGTGCTTTAAAGTTATGGTATATTTACCGTCCTCTTCGACGACCGAAGCAACTTTTCCGTCGCAAACGGGATAAAGCGAACCCTTGCCGCTGAACACCATCACGCCTTTATCGAGCGTGACTTCCATTTCGCCCGACGGAGACTGAGCGTTGAAGTTTACGTTCGTTCTCGTGTCCGTCTGAACGGTCTGACCGTCGCCGAACGCCGACTTAAAAAGTCTGTTCATACCGCTGTTTTCCCAAAAGATGTTGGTAAGAAGGATAGTGACGGCGAGCAAAAATACCGCCACGCCCTCGGCGTAGACTACGTCGAATCTGAATTTTTTCTTTTTCTCGCCGTTGCTTCTCACGGGAATATCGGTCTCGAACTCGCCAAAATCTGCATTAGCAACTTCGGGTTCGTTGACTTTTTTAATCACGTCGTCTTTAAGTTCCTTTTTCTTGCGATTTTTTTTCGGTTTAACGTAAACGTCGCAGGACGAGACCTCCATACCGAGCATTTCCGCGTATTCCATTCCGTCTTTCATACTATCTAAAACTACCTCCCGTCAAGAGCCGTTATGTATCGCTCTTTTTCATTCTGATATATACTATGGGGAAGCAACTTTGTTTAGAACGAAAACCCGAACTATCTTTAAAAATTTTGTCAAAAAAAAGCGACTGCCGAAACAGTCGCCCATCAATATTATCTTATTATATAGTTACGCCTCTATGCCGAAATAGTTTATCGCGTTGTTGTAACATACGTCTTTTACTACTTCGCCGACAAGTGTTAAATCATTCGTCATTTCGCCGTTTTCAATCATTTGCCCGAAATAGTTGCAAAGTATTCTGCGGAAGTAATGATGACGTGGATAGGACAAGAACGAACGGCTGTCGGTGAGCATTCCGACAAACGCCCCGATATGCCCCGTTGCGGTCAGATCTTCAAGGTGCTTTTTCATTCCCACTTTGTTGTCGAGGAACCACCATGCGGGTCCGTACTGTATCTTTCCTCTCGCCTCGCTCGATTGGAAACATCCCGCAAGCGTCATTATTTCGGTATTCATTTTCGGATTTAAATTGAAGATAATCAACTTCGGCAGGGACTTTTCGGTATTTAATCTATCGAAAAGTCTCGACAGATTTCTGATGCTGTTGTCCTCGGAAATGCTGTCGTAACCCGTATCGAGTCCGAGTTTTTCGAGCATTACCGAATTGTTGTTACGCATCGCCCCTATGTGAATTTCGGTCGCAAGACCCTCTTTCGCATACAACTTCATAAGGAAGTAAGTGAGATACCCCTTGAACGTCTCGACTTCTTTCTCGCTGAGAGTCTCGCCCTTTCTGCGTTTCATAAACACCTTCTCGGCATCCGCTCTGTCGCCCACCTCGTACACTTTTTCAACCGCAATATCCGTCGCTTTCGTCCCGACTTCCTTAAACGCTTTAAGTCTGTCGGTAAGGGCGGCTTCGAGGTCGGAAAGAGTTGCGATTTTATTAGTTTTCGCCTCTAAAAGACCTATAAAGTCGTTGTATTTCGCCGCTTCGATATTCATTATCTTATCCGCTCTGAATGCGGGAATAACCTTGAAACCGTAGTTCTTTTCGGCGATTTTAACGAACGTGTCAAGGTCGTCGAACACCTCGTTCGTCGTGAACACGCATTTTACGTTCGCCTGTTTTATAAGACTCGACGGCTTGACGTCGTTCAACGCGATATAGTCGTTGCACCAATTCCATATCGTCTCGGCGTTTTCCTCGTTTATTTCGAGTTCGCAGTTGAAAAACTCTTTAAGTTCGAGTTGCGACCAATGGTAAAGGGGGTTGCCGAACGCCGTTCCGAGCGTTTTGCAATACGCGACGAATTTATCGTGATTTGAAGCGTTACCCGTTATAAGTTCCTCGTCCACGCCGTAATTACGCATAAGTCTCCACTTATAATGGTCTCCGCCGAGCCACACCTCGAAAATATCTTTGAATCTCTCGTCGTTTAAAATCTGTTTTTCGGGAAGGTGACAATGATAATCGAATATCGGCATATCTTTCGCGTATTCGTTATACAATTTCACCGCCGTTTTGTTTTCAAGCAAAAAATCGTCTTTTATATAACTCATAAAACACCTCATAGAAAATTGCCGATTATCGCGTATTTCTCACGATAATCGACTTATAGACCTGTATTTACTTAGTTTTCGTCAGACTTTTCGTTCTCTTCGTACATTCTGTTGTACTCGGCGAACACCCCGTCGATTATGCGGTCGTCCGTAACGACGTCGAGTTTCGCGTCGCCCTCTTCGTTCTCTTCGACCGAAAAGACGAGAGCCTCGTCGTCTTCCATTCCCTCGAAAAGTTCGACGGGTTGAAGTATTGCGTAAAACTTACCCTCGAAGTCAACGCCCGCTATCTGAGTAAAGTCTACCTCTTCGCCGTCGGGCGTGGAAAGGGTTATTATTTCCTCGTCTTCCTCTTCTTCGTTTAAATTGTTCTCTTCGTATTCGTTCATAGCGAATTTTCCTCCGTTATCGGACAATACGCCCGATACTGAAACGATTATAACATAAAAAAGCGATTTTAGCAAGTAAAATCGCTTTCGGGTTTTTACAGCAGGTAAATCGGGAAATCGTCGTCGCCGAGCCTCTTTATAGCGACGAATTTTTCCTCTTTCATATCGACGGGTTTCGCCTCTTTCGCTTCCGCTTTGGCGGCAAGGCAATTTTCTTTATTGCACTTTTTGAGTTCGGCTTTTACTTTTTTCGCGTCGCCGTCAACAATATACGCCTTGACTTTGGTCTCGCCCAACGCCTTTAAAGCGTCGAGTCTTTTCGCCCCGTCCACGAGTTTCAGTTTGTCGCCGTCTTTTACAACCGCTATCGGCAGTATGACGCCGCTTTTCTTAATCGACTCGACAAGCGTATCGCACGCTTTCGAGCCTTTGTACTCCACTTCGGATACGATAACTTCGGCTATTTCAACCTTTTTCGTCTCCGCTTTAACCGTTTTCGCGGTAGAAGATACCGCTCTTTTTAAACTGTCTTTTCCTATCGGCATAATTTTTCCCTCCGAATTTATTTTGCTTTTTTGCTTTTTAATCTTTTTATTATTTCGTCGGCAAGGGCTCCGTATTCGCCCGCGCTCCTCGACGATTTCTTGTAAACGCCTATCGGCTTGCTGTTGTCCTGCGCCCATTCGACCGAACTATCGAGGTGAATCACGCTGTCGAACACCTCTATTCCGTCGGTATTTCTGAGCGTTTCCATAGTCTGTTTGAAATAATTTTTCCTCGAATCGACCTTCGTCACCGCGACTCCCAAAAGTTCGAGCGACGGGGATATTTCCTTGACCTGCGAAATAAAATCAAACATATTCGCAAGCCCGAAAAGTCCCCACGGACTCGCTTCTACGGGCAAAATCAGTTTGTCGGAAGCACAAAGTATGTTCATAACCCAGCAACCCAGCGTCGGCGGGGCGTCTATTAAAACGTAGTCGTATACGCCCGAGTCTACCACGGGTTTAAGCATTTTTCTGAGTATGAACTCCCTCTGCCATTTCCCGAAAAGTTCAAACTCGACCGAACTCATAAGCGTGGACGAAGGTATGAGGTCAACGCCCTCGTAATCGGTTTTATATATGTAATTTTCGAGCGACTTCTGTTCGCGTATGGCGTTATAAAGGTTCTTTTCGCCGCTTGCGATTTCCAACGCCTTTTCCTCGTCGAAATATGAAAGCGTGAGGTTCAACTGCATATCGCCGTCGATGAGCAGTACCTTTTTGCCCCTTTCGGAAAACGCATAGCCGAGGCTCGCGCAAGTCGTGGACTTTCCGCTGCCGCCCTTGTTATTTGCGAAACATATAACGGTCGTTTTCATTCGTTTCTCCTTAAAAATCGTATTTAATCAACTTATAGACCGACTTTTGCCGTCGCCGCCCCGCTTATTCCGCGGGATAAACGCACTCTACTTTGTTGCGATTGAACTTTTCGAGCCACTCTTCGGGCGGTTTCACGTCGGTGACGATTACGTCTATATCGGAAAGCGTCCCGACTAAATTGAACGCAATTCGGTTAAATTTGGAACTGTCCACGGCAAGCACTCTCACGTCGCAGTTTTGAAGCATAACACGCTTTGTCGAGGCGTGCATATCGTGCGAATCGGTAAAGCCCTTGTCTATATCGAAACCCTTGCAGGAAATTATCGATGCGTTTACGTGGAAATCGGAAATCGTTTTATCCGCCTGCGTTCCGACGAGAGCAAAAGAGTCTTCGCCCAAAAGACCGCCGCTCGAAAAGATTTTGAGGTTTTTCGCGTCTTTCAGTTCGATAAGAATTTCGAGCGAATTGGTAATTATCGTCAGATTTTTTCTGTCTTTAATCTTGCGGGCGATAAAAAGCGCGGTCGAAGAACTGTCGAGCATAACGCTCATATTGTCGGTAATTCTGCTCGCAACGAGTTCGGCGATTTTCTGTTTGCCGACCACGTTCGTACGCTTTCTCACCGCGAGCGGCATATCGCCCTGCAAGTTCTCGTTTAAAACCGCCCCGCCGTAAGCCTTTACGACAAGTCCTTCCGTTTCGAGTTTTTCAAGGTCTCTCCTTATCGTTTCTTCCGAAACCTCGAATTTCGCCGCAAGTTCGCTGACGACTACCTTTTTGTCTTCCTGTAATATTTCGAGTATTCTGTTTTTTCTCTCTACCGCAAGCATTTTTTCCTCTTTGTTCCGTTCGATTTTAGTCCTCTTTTCCCGTTTTTTCAAAAAAAGCCGCGGCGAAAAATCACGGAATATACCGTTTTCGCTTCGGCTTAAATGCTGTTTTTTACAATATCTTGTCAATGAATTTTCTGTCGGGGCGAGCGATTACCGTCGTATCTAAAAGCATTCCGCTTCTGCCGACGACCTCTTTCGCTCTGTCTACCGCAGCCTTGACCGCCGCGACTTCGCCCGTCAGAGTAACGTAAGATTTTCCGCACATTCCTCTCGCAAGCCTTATCTCGATAAGCCTTACGTCGGAAGTTTTTACCGCGTTATCCGCCGCGACTATTATCTGAGCCGCGTCGAACGTCTCTATTACGCCGAGCGCGTTCACGTCGTCCGCCGAAACGTTGGTGGTTCCGAGTATCGCGGGGAAAATGGACTCGTCGGGGTTGCCTAAAACGAAACTGTCTATTCCGTTCTCGCCGCCCATATCCATCGCCGTATCTACCGAGGCTTTGACTGCGCTGAGGTCGCCCGTTATTATCGCAATGTACTTGCCGGGGCATACCGTCTGCGCTTCCACTATATCAACCTCGGAAGTCTTGACCATTATATCGGTCGCGGTCATACCCGCCGCTACCGACTTGAATTCTATCATTCCTAACGCTCTACTCATTGTCTATCCTCTTGACCGTTATACTCTTTCCCGAAACGGCGGTTACAAGTCCGTCTATCGAAGAATGTATATTTACCGAAAGACCGTCTGCGGCTTTCGCGATCACTTGTCCTTTTTTAACTCTGTCGCCCATCTTCACAATAGGAACGGCGGGTGCGCCGATATGCTGACTGCAAAGTATATTAACTTCGCTAAACCCGTCTATAAGTCGATTATCGAGGGGGGCTGCCACTTGATACTTCTTTACGCCGAGTCTCGAAACGAGCCTTTCGAGGGGTACTCTTCGCATATCTCTCATCGGGTGAACGTCCTTCGCTTTAACGTCCTTGGGCGGTTTCACGCCGTTCTGTCTCAACGCGGTTTTGACCGCCTGAACCATTTTTCTCGGCGAAAGTCCCTGCGGACAAGCGAACAGTTCGCACACTCCGCAACCCGAACAATAGAATGTGTTTAAAAAGGCGTCGGGATTACTGAAATCATTGCAAGCCGCCGCAAGCATAATTCTGTTCGGCTCTATCGGGTGTCCTATATTGTATCTCGGGCAAAGTTCGGTACACATTCTGCATTGACAACAACTTGCTGCCGCTCTGCCGAGTTCGATTTTTACGTCGGATTTCGTTTTGTTTACTATATAATGATTCGACGGGAATACGAATATCGAGTTGGTCGTTTTCGTTACCGAATCGGACGGGGAAGCAAGTCTGCCCATCATGGGACCGCCTACCCAATACACGAAATCGTCTATCGTTTCGCCGCCCGCGAGTTTTACGACCTCCGAGAGTTTCGCTCCCAAAGGAAGCCTCAGAGTTTTAGGTTCTTTGACCTCGCCCGCTATCGTCACGAGTTTCGATATAAGCGGTTCGCCGTTTATCGCTCGGTACGCGTTGTACATGGTTTCCACGTTAAACACCGCGACTCCGCATTCTATCGGAAGTCCGCCCGGTCTCACGACCTTGCCCGTGGCGTCGTATATGAGCATTACCTCGTCGCCCGCGGGGTACACCTTGGGAAGAATTTTAATCTTCATAGAGGGGTACTCGGGAAGAAGCGAAGTCACCGCTTCGATTGCTCCTTTGTAATGTTCCTTTATGCAGACTATTCCCTCTTTCGCCCCGACGGTTTTTCTCGTTTCCTCGAACGCCGACATGATTTCCGTTGCGTGAAATTTCAACAGTTGCCTGTGGAGCCTTAAAAGAGGCTCGCATTCCGCGCAGTTAAGCAAAATCGTCTCGGCATTACTATTAAGTTTTGCATAGGTCGGGAAGCCCGCGCCGCCTGCGCCGACTATTCCCGCTTCCCTGTATATATTGCTTAAAGCGCTAAGTTCCATATTCTTGAAATTACTCTAAATTCTGTCCTGCGTCGATAATACCCACGATTGCCGCATCAACAGGCGATTTTTCCATATCGCAACCTATTCTCGCCGCGCTACCCTGCGCTACGAGGACGAGTTCGCCTATGCCCGCTCCGACTTTATCCACCGCTACTATACGATTCTCTACTTTGAGACTCGGTATCGGCTCGACAATCATAAATTTACTGCCTATAAGATTTTCGCATTTGTTGGTCGACACAACCGACCCTACGACTTTTCCTATTATCATTCTTGTTACCTTACTATTTCCGCTTTCATTCCCGTAGATATTTCTGCGGCGTTCGCCTCGTCCGTATCTATGTGCATTTCGAGCGTAAACGACGGGTCTACCCTTATAAGAACGTTGTTGAACGTGGTCGCTCTTTCATTTTCGACCTTAACGGAAACTATATCGCCGTTTTTAACGCCCGCTTTTTCAGCGTCCGCGGGAGACATGTGTATGTGCCTCTTCGCGATTATACAACCCTCTTTGAGATAGATAACGCCCTTGGGACCTACGACCGCTATCGGAGCAGACCCCGCTATATTTCCCGATTCCCTTACGGGAACTTTTATTCCGAGTTTAACCGCGTCCGTAGCGGAAACTTCCACCTGAGACGCCTTTCTTACGGGTCCTAAAATTCTTACGTTCTCAATCGCGCGGAGTTTAAGTCCGACGATCGTAACGACTTCGTTTGAAGCGAATTGTCCGCCCATAAGGTCTTTCTTTTTCGTAAGATGATAGCCCTTGCCGAACAAGGTCTCAACGTCCGCCTGCGTTAAATGAATATGTCTGGCGGACACGCCGATAGGCACCATAAAGCCCGTCGATCCGTCTTTTTTCGCGAGACTGTCTATGACTATTCTCGTAATTCTCTCAATATCGCAAGTATCCATTTCGTTTTCCTTTATTTGCGATTTATTTTATGTGTTTTTTCTTTTTCGTTACGCCGCTTTTCCCGTTTTTAGTTCAAGCAACTCTCCGAGTCGCTACCGCTAAAACCCCACGCTTTTTCAAGCGAGAAAATCAAGCGTATACTTAAAGATAGCGAGCCACGAATTTCTCCGTTTCACGCTATTTTCGACCGCTTCCGCAGGCGACGAACATATTTTTTGTCTGTCGCTTGCGAAAAGTTAATCGAAGGTATCAGCCGTCAGAAACTGACGACTATCGTCGGGCTTAACGCCTATAACAAAAAATTATGTATTGCCGTTAGCCCTTATCGAAATCGATTTTACTTTAAAACGGGTAAAATCTTTTCGACGTCCTGATGAGGTCTCGGGATAACGTGAGTTGCAACGAGTTCGCCGAGTTTAGAAGCGTTAGCCGCTCCTGCCTCAACTGCGGACTTAACCGCTCCTACGTCTCCTCTTACCATAACGGTTACGAGTCCGCTACCGATTTTCTCAGTTCCGATCAAAACGACGTTAGCCGCTTTAACCATAGAATCGGCAGCCTCGATCGCTGCGGTAAGTCCTCTGGTTTCTACCATTCCTAATGCTTCCATCGACATAATTTTGTCCTCCGAAATAATTTTTAGATTTCTTTTATATAACTTTCGTTATCTTTTGTTTTTTTGCCGCGAGGTTTTTTGGGGGAAGAAGTAGTCTCTCCGAGCATTTCGGCTCTCGTTTTTGCGAGTCTGTCCGCGCTTCTCTTGACTATTTTCTCTATTTCCTCGTGCGGATTTGCGATTACGGCTTTACCTACGGGCTTTTTTATTCCGCCTTTGTCAGCCGCTTCGATGGCTTCTTTGACCGCCGACACGTTACCGCGTATAATTATCGTGACGAGCCGTCCGCCCAGTTTCTTTTCCCAGGTCACGAACTGCACGTCTGCGGTTTTACACATTATATCGAGCGCGTTTACCGCCGCTACGACGCCGGATATTTCAAAAAAGCCGAGAGCATTTCCCATAAGTCAGTCCTTTAAATAAGTAAATGTAAAAAAGTATTATACCGAGATTATTTATTGAAAGCCGGTAAAATCTTTTCGACGTCGCTGTGCGGTCTCGGAATAACGTGAGTTGCAACGAGTTCGCCGAGTTTAGATGCGTTTGCCGCTCCTGCTTCAACAGCCGCTTTAACCGCTCCTACGTCTCCTCTTACCATAACGGTTACGAGTCCGCTACCGATTTTCTCGGTTCCGATTAAAGTAACCTGAGCCGCTTTAACCATAGAATCTGCCGCTTCGATCGCTGCGGTGAGACCTCTCGTTTCTACCATTCCTAATGCTTCCATTGACATAATATTTATCCTCCGATTTTTTTAAAATTTGATTTTTTTTTTTTATTTTTTATCCATACCGCTGAGTACCAACATTTTTTCGGTATCCTCGGCGGGATTAGGTATAATGTGTTCGGCGACTACGCCCGTCATTGCTTCGGCGGTCTGCCTTGCGGCTTTAAGCCCCGCTTCGACTGCGGCTACGCTGCCTCTGATTTTAATCGTTACGAGAAGCGGTACGGGAAGTTTATCCGCGTTCGCAGGTTTATTTTTATCGAAATTTTCCAACGTAACGTCAGCCGCTTTGCACGCCGCGTCCGCCGCAACGAACGCCGTCGTCAACCCGTATACTTCCAGAATGCCTACTGCTTTTGACATTATGTAACGCTCTCCTTGATTTTGTTTTGCTTATGCTGTGATCGACCTCTTCCACCGCTATGCGGTCCCCCTTCCCCAAAGGGGAAGGCAAGAAAAGGTGTGTTATTAAATACTTGAATAATCGCTTGTTTCTGTTTTTAAGACAATCTTTTACTAAAAACGCCTACTTATCGCTATCTTTCAGAAAAGGGTCGTTATTAAAAACTAACCAAATAATCGTTCGTTTTTGCTTTTGAAACAACCTATCCTTAAAAACGCTTGCTTATCGCTATCTTTCAAAAAGGGGAGTCATTAAAAACCGACCAAATAATCGTTCGTTTTTGCTTCTGAAACAATCTATCCTTAAAAACGTTCGCTTTCGCTCCCGCTTTTCGGAACGCCGATTTCTTAAAAACGCAAACGCTTTCAAGCGTTCTGCGTGGGCTTTGCCCTCTACGGTTGTTCCTTATACGCTTCCGACTTCCGACAAATCTAATCTTCTCGCCTTCCCCTTTGGGGAAGGGGGACCGCGTAGCGGTGGAAGAGGTCATAGACGGAATAGGTTAAAACGATAATTATTTGTTGATAACCGCGATTTTAAGTCCTTGCATCGAAAGGTTCGTCTTCAACGCTTCGTTGATTTCTTCAAGCGGGAATCTGTGAGTGATAAGTTCCTTTATCGGAAGTCCTATCGCCTGAGCCCTCTTTAAGAAGTCGAAAGTCGTGGCGTAATCTCTGAGCGTATAAACCCAACTTCCGACCAAAGTGATTTCTTTCGAGCAAAGGTCGAAGTGCGGGTTAATCGTAGCGTCGCCGCCGTTAATGAAGAAGCCGAGTTCGCAAAGTCCGCCGCCGTTTCTTATCATTTTATAGATATTCGCGTGAGCGACGGGGTTGCCCGTGCATTGGAACGCGAAGTCCGCGTAGTGACCGCCGAACGTATCGTAAACGGCTTTTCCGAGCGCTTCCGCTCCTTTGTAGTTTCTGAAATCGACCGACTTATCCGCTCCCATACGTTTAGCGAACGCAAGTCTGTTTTCGTTTCCGTCAACCGCGACGATATTTTCGATACCCATCGTGCGAAGTACCGCGATACAGATAAGACCGATAGGTCCGCAACCCTGTACCACTACTCTCGAATTGAAACGAAGAATACCCGTCGTTTTCGCTCTTTCTACCGCGTGAACGAGTACCGCGCACGGCTCGATAAGAACTCTCGAATCGAGGTCGAGATCGGAAACGTTGAACACGGTCGAACCCTTTTTGATAAGGATGTAATCTGCGAACCAACCCGTGAAATAATCGTCTCCGATATTTTTGATAAGTCCGTAGACGTCCGCTTTACCGACGTTCTGTTTGTTGAGGTCGTACATAGTGATTTCGGGGTCGTCCGAGAAAATCATACAGGTAACGACCTTGTCGCCGATGGCGAGCGGTTTGCCCGCGCTGTCTTTCGCGACGTTTTTACCCATTTTGACGATTTCACCCGTACCCTCGTGTCCTAAAACTACGGGGATAAGACCGAACGGGTCGTTTTTGAACTCGTGAGCGTCCGTGCCGCATACTCCGCAGCCTTCCACTCTTACGAGAATATCGTCGTCGCCGACTTCGGGAATTTTATATTCCTGAAGTTCGAATCTTCCTTTTTCGACAAGCATCGCGACTCTCGCTTTTTCGGGAATCGGTTCCGCGGCTTTCGGAGCGGAAACGGAATTTCCCGCTTTGATGCCGGAGAGGACTTGTCTTACTATTTCTTCTATATTCTTGCTGTCCATAATTTAACACTACCTCCTTTTGAAGTAATTTTATGTGCGTAGTTTTGAGTAATTTATCTTGCAAGGCGAACCGTTTTACCGTTTTATCGGTAACGTTTCAGACCTCTTCCGTCTCAACCCGCTTCGCTTGTCGAGCCACCTTCCCCAAAGGGGAAG
>CALGVF010000044.1 GCA_937920115.1 uncultured Clostridia bacterium | reverse complement strand
AACCTCGTTTTTTCATTTATTACATATCCGTCTTTTAAAATTTCAACTTGCGAGCCATAAGAACGCCCATTACGGAAGCCATCATAAGTCCTCTCGTCCAACCCGACGAGTCGCCGAGACAGTGAAGATTTAAAATGTTAGTGTTGAAATCGTCGTCCATCTTTATCTTGTTGGAATAGAACTTCAATTCGGGCGAGTACAAAAGCGTTTCGGGACTCGCAAACCCCGGTACCACGACGTCGAGTTGTTCTATGAATTTCAGAATGTTCGTAAGAGTTCTGTACGGCATCGCGGCTGTAATATCTCCCGCTACGGCGTCGGGCAGAGTGGGTTTAACGTTCGATTGAGTCAATTCTTTCTGCCACGTGCGTTTGCCCTCTAAAATATCTCCGTAGCGTTGTACGAGAATGTGTCCGTCGCCGAGCATATTCGTGAGTTCGCCTATTTTTTTAGCGTATTCTATCGGCTGATTGAACGGATAAGTGAAGTTGTGCGAGCAGAGAATGGATAAATTCGTGTTGTCCGATTTTTTGTCCTTGAACGAGTGTCCGTTTACGACCGCAAGATTGTCGTCGTAATTCTCCTGAGCGACGTAGCCGCCGGGGTTCTGACAGAAAGTGCGGACTTTATTTTTAAACGGAAGGGGGTAGCCGATAAGTTTCGATTCGTACAAAACCTTGTTGACCTCTTCCATTACTTCGTTTCTGACTTCGACTCTTACGCCTATATCGACGGTAGACGGCTGATGTTCGATGCCGTGTGCCGAACACATGCTTTCGAGCCATTCCGCGCCCCTTCTTCCCGTTGCGACTATAACTTTTTTCGCAAAAAATTCCTGTTCTTTGCCGCCGATTTTAACTATCGCGCCCTTGCATACGTTGCCTTCGATAATAACGTTCGAGCAATCGCTGTTGAAGAACATTTCCACTCCGTTTTCGAGCAGGTTCTGTTCGATTGCATAGTAAATATTCTGAGCCTTTTCCGTGCCTAGGTGGCGAATAGGGCAGTCGACGAGTTTAAGTCCCGCGCTTATCGCCTTTCTTCTTATCTGTTTGATTTCTTCGGGGTGGTCTACGCCCTCTATTTTCGTATCCGCACCGAATTCGAGATAAATTCTGTCAACGTAGGTAATGGTTTCCTGAACGACGTCGTGACCTATCTGATCGGGAAGAGCACCGCCGACGTAACTCGAAAGCGAGAGTTTTCCGTCCGAGAACGCTCCCGCTCCCGAAAAGCCCGTGGTAATCGCGCAGTTTTTGCAGTTCATACAATGACCCGTTTTCGTCTTGGGGCATACTCTCTTTTCTATCGCCGAACCTTTTTCGACTATCGAAATTTTACCTTTGTAACCTTTGCGGACGAGTTCCAAAGCGGTGAAAATACCCGCGGGACCCGCTCCGATGATAAGAACGTCAGTATTCATATTTAAGTCCTCCGAAAAAAATCGTTAAATCGCAAATAATCGTAAATTGTCGCAAAGAACTTTTTACGACATATTATAACACGGATAAACGGATAAGTAAAGCATTTGAGGTGATTGTTTCCCGAAAATTGACTTTTGTCCGAAATGCCGGATAAGAATTTTAAGAAATACTCATTTTTTTTGTAAAAACGGTTGATTTTGTGATGGCGGAGTGATATAATAAACAACGGGATATAAAAAACTGAAAAAAATTTGTTTAAGCGGGTACCCGCTTTGTTTGTTGCGGAGCAACAAACAAAGCAATTCGCTTAACGGAAAAATAAAAACGGAGGATAGAAAATGAAGCAATTTTTCTCAAAATTGTGGGCAAAAATCGTCGCTCATAAGGTTGTAAGCATTGTTGTCGCGTCGGTACTCGTCGTGGGTATCGCTTGTGCGGTAGTGTTGCCTATAACACTTAAAAAGCACGTTCACACGTATTCGACGGAATGGACGGCGATCGACGACGATTATCATTGGCACAAAGCGACCTGCGGTCATAACGACGAAGGTAAAGACAAAACCCCGCACGCGTGGGATAGCGGCGTAACTACCGCGGCTACGTGCAATGCGGAAGGAAGCATCGTCTATACCTGTAAAGACTGCGGAAGAACGAAAACGACCGTAATTCAGAAGACGAACCACGTATGGAACGACGGTACGGTCGAAAAAGTCTCGACTTGCAGCGAAGAGGGCAGTAAGCTTTTCACCTGTACGATTTGCGGCGAGACCAAGAGCGAGGCGATTCCGAAAATCGCTCACGACTTTAAAGGTTCTGACGTAGCGGCGACTTGCATTTCGCAAGGTTATCATCTTGAAAAATGCTCGGTATGCGGCGAAGAAGCGAAAACCGATTTCGTAAGCGCTTTGGGGCATACTTGGGTAGACGCGACCTGTACGACTGCGGCGTACTGTTCGGTATGTCAAGAGAATGGTTCGCCCGCCTTGGGACATACTTGGGAACTTTCCGAGGACGAATCGGTAGAAGCGACCTGTTACGCAAACGGCAAAGACGTCAGCAAATGTACCGTATGCGGAGAGAAACATACGGACGTTCTTCCGAAAACCGCTCACGACTACGGCGATTGGACAGAATCGAGTAGAAACGTTGTCGGCGAGAACGGCGTATGCTACGAGATAGTTTATACGCATAATTGTCTGAATGAAGGCTGCACCGAGAGCGAAAATAAGACGGAAAAAATTGAAGAGCATAATTTCAGTCAGGAAATCACGACTGCGGCGACCTGTACGCAGGACGGACAAATAACCTATACTTGTAAACAATGCGGATTTGTGAAGACGGAGGCTTATACCGACGCTACCGCTCATAATTACATTGCCAATGCAGACGGAACTAAAAACGAATGTGCGTGTGGAGCCGTTCAGTTAATCGCTTCGGGCGAAAACGCCGACGTTAACGCGGCAGCCCTCAAAGAAGCGGGAAGCGTTAAACTCGACAATGCTTCGATAAGTCTTTCGGACGAAGCGAAAGGCGTTCTCGAAGGAAAGGACAGCGTAAACGTAGGAGCCGCTGCTCTTTCGGGCAACGACCTCGACGAAGCCCTTGCCGCTCTCGGAACGGGTTACAGCGGCAGTCAGCCGACCGTTTACAACTTCACTATGGTATCGGGCGGTACTCCGATTACCGAATTCGGCGGCAAAGTCACCGTAAGAATACCGTATACGCTTTCAGAGGGCGAAGACCCGAACGAAATAATCGTAGCGTACATAAACGGCGACAATGTTGAAGAAGTACTTGCGAGATACGATAACGGCTACGCGGTATTCGAGACTACGCACTTCTCTTACTACACGGTAACGAGAATGACCCCCGAGCAGCGTTGCGCTAAATTCGGACACGTCGAAAGAACGGTTACTCAGGAACCGAACTGTACGACACCCGGTTATATAATAAGCGTATGCGTTCGTTGCGGAGAGACGACGAAGAACGAGAAGAAAGAAGCCCTCGGACACGATTACGAAATTACCGAAGTTGCGGCTACCTGTACCGTAAACGGCAAGAAGACTTATAAATGTAAACGTTGCGAAGACGAGTTCAATATGACATTGTTCGCAGAAGGGCACGATTGGACGGAAACGGCGAAAGTCGAGGCTACCTGCAAAAACTCGGGACACGCTTCGTATAAATGCGAAAAATGCTCGGAAGAATATACCGTTACCGAGCCGCAGAAAGATCACGCTTTAAAGAGTAACGTAGTCGCTCCGACCTGCGTAGACAGAGGTTATACCGAAATCGCTTGCGTAACCTGCGATTTTAAGACGGTTACCGATTACGTAGACGCTTTGGGTCATGACGAAAAAACGAAAGTTATCGATCCGACCTGTACGGCAAACGGATACACGCTTACTTATTGCGACAGATGCGGAAAGGAAATAAAGAGAACGAACGAAGTCGCCGCTAAAGGGCACACGATGGTAAACGGCGTATGCACTGTATGCGGAGAGGGTTGCGACCACAATTACGTTAAAGGAAACGTCGTTGAAGCAACTTGTACGACGAACGGATATACTGTTTACACTTGTTCTAAGTGTAACACGAGTTATAACGGCGACGAAGTGAAGGCGTTAGGACATAAATTCAACGTTGAAAAGTGCGAGCGTTGCGGAATCGCAAACCCCGAACTTACCGAGTATTATCTCAATATGCTCAGAAGCGTCAAAGACGTTACGAGATTCGGCGTAAAACTCGAAAACTTCAAAGTCGATATGTCGGAAGGTTTCGAGATTGTAAGAAAAGACAACGGTCAAATCGTATATAGCGAAAGCGACGATACGCCCGATTTCCTTAAACAGGTCGGCGTAAACGAAATCGTGTTATATATTGCGGAAAACGGAGAAATTTCGGGTTACGGCTCGATTGCTATTTCTCAGGACGGCGACGGAATGAACGCGAAAGCGGTAATCAAAGACGGCTTCGTATATGTTTTCTCCGAAGTTCCGAACGTCGGGCTCGAAGTCAGTTCGATGGTCGGAAGAATCTCGCTTGAAAGCGTATTCTCTGAAATGTCTTACGAAATGCCTTTCGATATGTCATATGACATGATAAAGAGTGCTGTCGTATGGGTCAACACCGAATTGAACGGCGTTCTCGAAAACCTGCTTACTTCCAACAAGACGGTAATAGGCACGGCTATGGCTAACCTCATTCCGTACGCGTTTGAACGTGCGGATTCCGACGCGGGCTATACTTATACGCTCGATTTGACCAATCTTAAAACGGCAGTTGACGAGTTTACCGCCGACGACCTCACGATAAGCAAGGCGATAGATAAAATTGCGGGAGACGGCTTCTTCGATAACGTTGCGTTATTCGCGCCCGTCATTCTCGAGAAGAAACCTGCGGAAGCACTCGAACTTATCAAGAGATTCGGTATCGACCGCAAACAGATTTGCTCCGCGGTAGATTCTATATACCTTTTGGTTACGGGCGAAAAAATGGACAGTTCGGCTTATCTCGACAAGGCCCTCGAGCAGTTCAAGGATATGACGCTTGTCGATATTATCGCCGCTTCTACGGAGACTACGCCCGAAACCATAAATACATGGATTTCGACTTATACCAAAATGATGAAGGAAACGAGCGTTATAGACCTCATTCTTTCGACCGATAAAAACGCCGAGAGAGACGACGACGGAAACGTTACGCCCGAGTACAAAAAGGCTGTGATTGACAACATTAAAAAGTCTATCGACGCTATTTCGGGAACGGTTGAGTCTGCGGATATTTCCTTCTCGACCGATAAAGACGGATACGTTAAGAATATAACGGTAGAGTTGACCGACCTTACGATTGACGAAAATACTATCGGCGGAAGCAGTAGCGACGTATCGAGACCCGATTCGTCCGAGAATGAAAAGAGCAGCGAAATTGCCCAAGAGATTACCGACAAGAAAAACACAGGAAGTATGACGGTAAACGGTAAACTTACTATCGAACTCGGCATAACCTACGACGATTCCGCTTACGCTTCTCTGATAGAACAAATCAACGGCGCGATTCCTTCGTTCGGAAACAATAACGTAGTAACGCTTAACGAAGACGATGTTAAATCAAGTCCTGACAGTTGTGGTGTGATAAATGGAGAGAATAAGAACAAAACGCTTATTTATATCGACGCCAACGGCAAAATTATTAAGATGACGACCGACGGCAAGCAAATCGGCAGAAAACTCTATGGTAGCGACGGCAGAAGATACGTTTATTACATGGAAACTGAAACGACTTATTCAGTAGTTTACAACACCTCATCCGACGCTGTTATAGTTTACCCCGAAAGCGCATGCGGCAGTTGGAAGAAATACTCGGTAGAGGGTGAATATACTGTAAAAGGTTCGGTAAAACGTACTCTTCTCAAATACAAAATGGCTGACGACGGTACTTGGTCTTTGGAATCGAGCAAAGTCTTGTCTAACAGAAAGTATCTTGAAGGCGAGTGGGAATACACAAGGTTAATTCCTTCCTCATTCTATTTCAATTCGGAAACAAAGACTTTCTCGCTTCACGGCGGACACGAGTATGAACTCGATACGGATAAAAGCAATATCGAATGCGGCGGCAAGAAAGTGTACGTCTGCAAGAATTGCAACAACGAAATCGTCGAGCCTATAAAACACATAAGCAACAAATACGAGTCCGAATACGAAATAGAATATAAGAAACTCTTTGACGGCGACGAATATTCTTGTCTCGACGGCGTAAAAGTTATCGAAAGATGTCCCTATTGTAAAAAGGTTGAAAACGAATACGTAATGCGTGGTCACCCCTATGGTTCGGTAAGGGACGAGTGGTATTCCGAAACGTACAATAAATATACTCATTATGAGTATGTTCTTAACGGTGAAACCTGCGAAGACGGCATAACCCGCAAAGAAATATGCGATATATGCGGCAAAGTTAGCAATGTGGATGAAAGAGAAGATTCTTACCATGAACTTTGCGTAAAGGTAGAGCGTTATCATCTTACGGATTATGGTAGCAAGTGTGGCGGGTATGTTACGGTTTACGCTTGTCCCTGCGGCGAACGTACAGAGTACAGGTTTGAACGCGGCGATGATGAGTATTTGTGTGAAATCGATAAGTATAACCGAAAAGGAATCGATTGTTGGATAACCGACGAAAACATATTGAAAAATATCGTCAATGACAGTCAGTACGACATTGACGGATATGACGACTTCAATAGCGATTATTACGTCTTAACCTGTGCGGTAACAGATTCCACGGTTCCGGGACATGAAGGACCTTGCGGCTTTAAGATCAGGGTTGCCGAGTATTGGCTGAAAGAAGCGGGAACCTGCGTCGTGAAACAGCATACGATTTTACAACTCGGATACAACGAGGCTGACGGAACTTACAAGAAAGAAGTGGAGTATATTTCGGGTGAGGATGCGTACCATACTCATAAAACTCTTACCGAAGAAGAGAAAGACGAAGGATACGATTGGAAGTGTTCGGTATGCGGCTCGTATGAGAAACATGAAAGAAGCGAATCCGACAACGGTTATGATTGGATAACGACGATTGTAAACACTGTTAAGGTAAAAGGCTTGCCTAAAAAGAGAGTTGATACGGAGTCTTCAAAGACCGTAAACGGTATAAGAACCGAAATCGAATCCGAAGAATATACGTATTTCGACAACACGACAAGAGTTTCTACGACAACTAACAAATACAACGATAAAAACGAACAGATTTTCCACCGCGAAGAAACCAAATATCGCGACGGTAGCAAATGGTGGCGTCAGTCCGAAACGAAGACCGAAACTTATACCGACACCGACTCGTTTGGAAGAGAGGTAGAAGCAACGAGAATTTCCATAATAGAATCCGATTCCGACGGCACGTGCAATGTACTCGAATACGCTTACGCCGATTATAGAGACATTCTTAACCTTGCGGATAGTGTCGATTATGAGAATTATGAATACCTCAGACTGTGCTACTATGGTTATGTCAACGGAGATGAACTTAAAGGTAGTTTCGAACCGTGGACTTACGGGTATTATTTTGAGAATAAAAACTTTGGAGCGGATTACTTGCTGTACTACAAGAAATCGACCTCTTCAATCGCTTATAAAGGCGATCAAGTCATTGAACTTTCTGACAATATAAAGTATACGTTCTTATACGACGAAAAACCGTGTACGTTCACCTTAACGGTAACTACCGAAGACGGCGAAGCGGTTACGTATTACGAATATCAGAAATCAATGGCGTTGCAAATGCTCCTTTTGCGTCATGGCTTTGAAAGTTACGAACAAGCCGAAGAACAGTATAAAGAAAGATGTGGAGTAGAAGAGCCGACAGAGGAAGAGGTATACAGATTCTTCGGAGTAAACCTTCCTCTTGAGTCCGACGTTTACAGTTTCTGCGGTCCGCATCACTTCTATAAACTTGACGGAGAGAGAAGCGTTGCTCCTACCTGTACTCAGTACGGTAAAGCCGTTTACGTTTGCGTAGTCTGCGGAGACGAAATAATCGTCGACGTCGACCATACGAACATTTCGACTTGGAATTATCGTATAGAGCCTTATGGTCACGATTGGGGTTATGTCTCCGCAAATCATTACGAGTGCCGTGTGTGTGGTCTCGAAAACAGAAACGGCGCGGACGGAGACGTGATTTTTGAAGATTTGACCGAGAAATACGGCGACGGAAGCAACTACGTTATCGGCTTCTACGACAGTGCGAAGGAGGGCTTCACGGTCTACGTAAGCCTTATCAAGAAAAACGTAACCGAAGGCGAAAATGACGAAATAGTCCTCGACTACGAGGTTTCATACGATTATAACGGAAAAACCGTATTGAAAGTCGACAAAGCAGCGATTGCCGCAATCGCTGCGGAAAAGGGACTTGCGGACGGCGAATATGATGTAAGAGTAACGTTCGTACCAAAGAATTCGGGCAAAGACCTCGATTACGCGATAACGCTTACAGACAACTCGATTGCGGGCGTAAGCGAAGACGAGTGGAGAGCGGCGTTTGCGACG
>CALGVF010000043.1 GCA_937920115.1 uncultured Clostridia bacterium | reverse complement strand
GAGAAAAATCAGTCGGGCAGAATAGTTTCGAGACCCGAAGTCATAGTTTACGATTACGACCTCAAAAAGACCGAAGGCGAACTCAGAATAGAGGACGACACGTTCAAACGGGTTCTCGAAAAGAGACAGTCGTCGGAACTTACGGTGTTCGTGAAAGAAACGTATACCGAAAAAGTCGTTCTGCCGTCCATACTGTTTACGGCGGTAGTAGTGGCGATTTTAGGCTTTTTGTTCGGTACGAAGTTGTATAGCGGAATGTTCGGAAACCTCTTTTACGGGTTCGCCGCGATAGGGGCGGTCGCTCTCGTCGGGTTCTCTGTCGTTGGAACCAAGAGAGAACAAAAAGGCTCGGTCGTCGACGCCGCAGGACTTTCGGCGTTTCTGATTGCCGTTTTCACCGCTCCCGTAATGATTGTCGTAACGGGCGTTACGGCGAAAATCGCGATACCGATATTTCTTGCGTGTTATTCGATAGTTGTATTTATAGTAAGATTTAAACTCAGAAACGAAGAAAGAACGGGAAATTTAAACTATACTTTACTGTTTGTGTTCGCAGGGGCGTTCCTCGGGGTGACGTTCAGAATAGTTGCGAAAAACGTTTATCCCGTAAGCGTTTACGGAAAGGCGTTCGCGTGGGGCGTGTTCGGAATAGTCGCTTTGGTCGGAGTCGTTCTCTCGATATCGATTTTCGTCTCGAAGAAAAAAGAAAAATCGGGGCTGAAACTGCAAACGCTTTTGTTCGTAATACTTTTCTTGTCCGTCATATGCGTTACGACGCCGATAAGTAAAATACCTGTGTTTACGACTTCTTTGACCGTTGCGATAGTTTGCGTGACGGCGTACCTGTACGGAAAATTGAGCGAAAATGAAGATAAGGCTTAACGAAGATAAAAAAGTCGTCGAGACGATAGTCGAGGGGTTGAAAGCGAAAGGCGGATATTGCCCGTGTCGGGTAGGGAAGAAACCCGAGTACAAATGTATGTGCGAAGAATTCCGCTCGCAGATAAAGGACCCCGATTTCGAGGGCTACTGTCATTGCGGACTGTTCTATAAAAGTAAATAACCTTGCCCACTCCAAAGGAGAAAGCGAGAATTGTTAGACTTTGCGTGTAATTGTTTCGTTTAAAGTTTTTACTTTGAAGGAGAAAACAATTTTTTGTGTTTCGGGACGTCGCCTTAAAGTCGCCGTCCCCTACGATTGTTTTTTAATTTAGAGGTGTCGAAACGATGTTTCCTTGCTTTCCCCTTTGGGGAGAGTGGCTTGACGGAATGAAATGAAAGTCAAGACGAGAGAGGTCTTACTTTTGTATAAATTTAGATAAATCCTTTTTTTGAATGACCTCTTTCGTCAACTCCGTTGACACCTTCCCAAAAGGGGAAGGCAAGAAAAATAGCGATATTTCCCCGTTTTTTGAAATGGACGATATTTGCTGCGAAAACTAAAAGAGATTTTATTTTTACAGCCCCTTAAAAAATTTATTTCTACGTTTTATCGACTTATAGCCTCACTTTTATTATTTGCTTAAAAAATCTATACCTTTAAATATGACGTCGTTTATAAGTTCGTCACGAATACCGTAGTAGATTATTTTGCCCTCTCTTCTCACTCTCACCGCTCCCACCGAACGCATAAGTCTTAACTGATGACTGATCGTCGTCTGATTGACTTTTATGGTAAGACTTAAATCGGTAACGCACATTTCCGATATAGACAATGCACAGAGTATTTTTAAGCGTGTTTTATCCGAAAACAACGAGAAAAAATCGACCATATCGTCGAGAAGTTCCGCATCGGGCATATACTCGCCTACCATATCGAACGTTTTTTTATCAAGAATTAAAGCACACGAATCCATATTTTCATTAACCTCCGTCCGCTTTTGTTGTATATGAAAATTATACTATATATTGCGTAAAACAGTCAAT
The DNA here is from genome assembly GCA_937920115.1 of uncultured Clostridia bacterium. Taxonomy (GTDB): domain Bacteria; phylum Bacillota; class Clostridia; order Christensenellales; family Borkfalkiaceae; genus UBA10281. Next base: position 843 of record CALGVF010000043.1, on the reverse strand, counting down.
GCGGTATAATCGGAAGTTTTGTCGCATAAGGTATAATAAGAAAAAATTTTGTAATTTTCGGAGGTTTCTATGAATAACAATATAGTACTTTTAGGAATTTTATACCTTTTATACGCCGAGGGGTACATAACGCTTACGCAAACTCTACTGCTTTTAGCCCTATTATCAACCACCGTATGCAGTTGTTCTAACAACAGAACAAGCAACAATACAACAACTAATTTTTCTACAAACACTACATTTTGATATTATCCGAGACAGAAAAATATAGGTAAATGCGGCGGTCGCAGTTTATACCTGCGACCGCCGCAAACCGTATTTGAACCGTATTTATTATAAAGCAAATAAAATTAAATCCCTAAGCCTTTCATCATAACGGAAATCTCGTCCGATTCTTCTTTCGACACGCTCGTCGCTTCTTTTACTTCACTTACGCCTTTCTTTATTTTTCCCTCGCCGAACAGATTAAACCATCTGCGTATTTCATAAAACGGTTGCAATATTCTTTTTCCTTTTAAAGAGGGGTATCTTTTACATAATTGTCCGTAAGGAAGCCATATTCTCGACAATACGTAACGGAACGAACCTTTTTTGCTCTGTCCGAAGTCTACTCTGTTTTTTTCGGAACCGTAAACCCCGCCGGAAAGCAAATATTTTTCCATTATCTCCGTCGTTTCGTTATGCGTTCCGCCGTCAAACCAAACGCTTGATAAAAGCGTTACGTTTTCTTCAAATTTTTCAAGTCCGCCGACTTTTACAATCGCAAATCGCTTCTCCTTATCGAACTCGGCTTTGTTATTAAGAAGCCACAAGTCGATAAAAGAACGCAACCCGCACCCGCCG
>CALGVF010000042.1 GCA_937920115.1 uncultured Clostridia bacterium | reverse complement strand
ACGGCTAACGTCTCCTGAGAGTTGTTGCAAACATACAGGTTTACATATAAGACGTACATTTTTCCGGGAGCAGACAGTATCGCCGCATTGTACTTTTTAACCTTTTCGGTGAGTACAGATTGCCCTGCATATCGCTCGCCCATTTCAAATGTTTTTTGCATCGAATAGTAAATTCGTATCTCTTTTAAATCGTTCCTTATATCTTCTGCTGTCATAATTTAGTTCTCCTTTTCTTTTATTTTATTTCGCTCGGTATAACGACGTCTTTTATACCGTTTTTTACAATGCCATTTTACCATTTGTTTTTTGTTTTTGTTAGAAATCCAGTCTATATGAAACCCCAAATCAACCCAAACAAAACCGATAGTTTTGTAATAGTCTAACACTTAAATACGCAACTTTCTTGGTCAATTAAAACCTCAATAGAACTCGCCTTGAAGCCGTCTTTTTATGCTTTACGGCAAATCCACCCTCAACGTATTTGTATACGCCATCGGTCGCCTTTACCATAAATCATTAAAAAATACGGCTTCAAGGTTGCCCTATATATTAAGTAGTCGATACCGCAAATTTTCAGGCGTAGCTTATGTTTAAGGCAAGGCGTTTCCGCGGGTTAGTATACAAATACAAGCCGCGGAAAGAACGAAGAATTAAGCGTAAGATACGCCTGAAAATCAAGTTCGGTCGAGGTTTCTATCGGCTATATGAGCGAAAAGAAAATAAATCGCGACACGGTAAAATGGATAGTCGAAGCCGTTTTACTGCTTCTTCTTGCGGTCGGTATATGCGCTATTGCGTACAACACGAAGGACGTCGAGAGGATAAAAACTCTCGGTAGTTCTTCGTATGCAGTAGGCGTTATAGGCGACGATGGCAAAATCGATACGGAAACAAAAACGGCTATACATACCAAAAATCTTTATCCGTTGAACGAGGTTAAAATCGAGATGGATAAGGGCGCGAACGTGACTTACACGTTGTTCTTTTACGGCTCGGATAAAGAGTTGATGTCAAAGACAAATGCTCAATCATCGACTTATAGAGGCACTTTTCCCGAAGAGGCTAAGTATTTTCGGGTAATGATAACCCCTACTGCCGACGAGGACGGAATAGTCAAAGGTAACGAACTTTTTAAGTATGCGAAACTCGTTACCGTTACTTACAAAAACAAATAAAATACAGGGAAGCCCATAAAATCATGCGGGCTTCCGAAAAAACAAAGGAGAAAAAAATGAAGAAAAGAAACAAAATTTTATCAATATTTTTAAGCGGAACGTTTGCTTTGGCGGCGATCGGCTTAGGCGTAGGCATAGGCTTGAAAAAGCCTGACAAAAATCCGACGGCAGACGTTGTTGTGCCGAAAGAAGATATCGTTTCGGATAACGAAGGCAACAAAATGAACGACGGGGTTTTTCATAAACTCCCGACGGCAATGCTTGTTTCGCAGACTCCCGCAAAGACGGAAACGTCCGACGATATGAAAACGTCGGTGAACGTTGTCGCGACAATCACGCCGGACGACGCGGCAAATAAAGCGGTCGATTGGACTGTCGCGTTTGTAAACGCGTCCTCTGCCTGGGCAAATGGCAAGACTGCAACGGATTATATCACGGCAGAACCTACGACGGACGGAGCGTTGACGGCAACCGTAACCTGCAAGGCGGCTTTCGGCGAACAGATAAAAATAACCGTAACTTCGAGAGATAATCCCGAGGCTTCGGCTTCCTGCACGGTAGATTACAAACAGCAGTTCGAGGGCTATCTTTTCACGGCTTCGCAGACGGGCAAAACGCCGACGTTAGACAATTCGACGAAAAAGGGTAAGATTTATGCGGACTTTAACAACGCCGAACAGTTAAAAATTACCTATACTTACAAGAAATCCTCCGTATATACCGTCGCATTGAACGATTCCGAGATAGCCGCGCCTACGACTATGGATGTCGTGATAGAAAACACTGCCTTGAAAACGGCTATGAACGCTGTGAAATCGGGCAGTGGCGACGCGTTAAAAGTTACGGCGGCAAACAAGATTTTTGCATTGAATTTGTTTAACGCAAAAATAGCGGAAGGTTTAACGCCCGCGCAGTCGAACTCTATTATTTCCGCCTTAACAGCAACGGCGAATACGTCGCCCGTATCGTTCAGCATTAAAGACGGCGCAGGCAATGTTCTTGCAAAATTTGAAATCGAAATCGACACTTCGGCTTTAAGCGGACAGAAGAAGGTTGAAAAGATTGTTCTCGATCAGACCGAACTCGTATTCGGTTAAGCGAGGCGATTATGAACTTTTTAAAGAAAGTTCTGACGATTTTCGTTGCGGTTTTGCTAACTCTCTTTGCTCTGTCCGTAGTGGTAAAACACAACCCGAGCGATTCGGGGAAAGAAAGCGAGCAATATTCCGAAAGTAAGACGGCAGGTAGCGAAACCAGTTCTGATAGATTTTCCGAATCTGAAAAAGAATCGGAATCGGTTTCCTCACCATCCGAAAGCGGAACAAAGCCGACGAAGAAAGTCGAAAAAATCGTCTTGAACGAAACGGAAATAATTTTTTAAAGGAGTTGAAATGAATAACAAAAATAATATAAAATATGCCGTTAATCGACTTATAGCCTTACTTTCCATTGTTGTTTTCGCGTTTGCGGGAATAGTTTCCTGCGGTGAAACTACAGAAAAAGAAGAAAAGTCGGTTATGGCTCTTACGAACGTTACGGATGACGGAGTGAAACTCGCGATATCCGAACTTGCGGCAACGGAGAACAGTTCGGCGCTGGCGTCGTATATAATTTCCGCAACCGTAGAACCTGCGGACGCGAGCAACGTCACCCTCGATTGGGATTTGAAATGGGCTTCGGACGCGCAGTTGAAATCGGAAGATATAAGCAAATATCTGACGGTTACAAAGTTCGGAAACACGGATAAGTCCGTATACATAAATTGCTACGCGGCTTTTCGCGACAGCAAGGCAATCTTAACCGCGACGGCAAGAGGTACGGACATAAAAGGAACGTGCGATATTCTCTTTGTAGGCAAGGCAACGAGTATGGATATATCCACAAAAGCCGTTAAGAAAACGTCAGCCGAACGCGGCGAATATTACGAAGTCTATCCGAAAAGAACGTTTACGTTCGATATAAATTTATCCAACGTTTTCAACAGCGTTCAAGATCCCGAGTACGTTATAACCACAGGCGGCGAAGGCGAAGTTTATTTCGGTACAGAATACGCGTCCGCCGACACGACGAACTTCGGTGATTTCGAGAAAATCGCCCTGAACGATTTAGCGAGCAAGTTTATAACTTCCGCGACGATAACCGACAACACGTTGACTATAAAAACGGGCGATATGAAACTCGAAGATTTCTACGAAAGCAGCGTTTCCGACGGCTACGGAACGACGTATTACAAACGCTATGTTTACGAGGATGAGTACGATCTTATTGCTGATAACGATTTCAAAGCGAAATCCAAAGAAAATATAACGCTCATAAAATCGGCTTACTTTTATGTGAACGTTAAGGACAAAACGAGCGGGCTTGAAAAGAAGATAAAACTCTTTTTCGTTGACGCGCCCGCGGCGAAATTGAGCGTTACGTCGGATCTGACTTCGACAACCACAACCGAACGCGGTGAATTTTACACGCTCGAACCTAAGAAAACTTATACTTTCGATATCGTCACGGAGAACATTGAGTCGCCCGTTCTGACGGCAAAGGTAAGCGGAAGCGGCAGTGTGTATTTCGGAACGGAAGTCGCTTCTTCGGAACTTACTTCGTTCAGCGATATCGCGAAAAAACAGATAAGCACGATTGCGGACAAGTTTATTGCTTCGGCGAAAATTGAAAACGGAAAACTTATAATAACGACGGGTGATAAAACGCTCGAAAATTATTACGCTACAAGCAGTTCCGACGGATATTCGACGACGTACACCGACCGCTATGTTTTCTACGATGAGTTCGGCACGACATACGGAACGGATTACGAAGCGAAGTCCACGGAAAATCAGACACTTATAAAGTCCTGTTATTTCTCCGTGCGTATCTACGATTCATCCTCGCGGGCAAGCAAAACCATTAGATTTTTTATGTGAGGTGAGCCATGAAAAACAGTACGATAAAAATCATTACTTTCGTCATTATAATATTAGTCGCGGTGCTTGCGATAGGGTTTGCGGTTTTTATAACCAACGGCTTTACCGAAAAGCCGAAAAGTTTTTACGTCGATATAAACGGAGATAAAGTCGCTTCGTCTGCGAGCGGGTATTTGCTCGAAAAGGACAAGCCTTTGAAATGCAAAGTCAAATTTTTATCTTCGGATAAAAAGGGCTATAACGTGCAGATTTTGTCTGCGAAAAGCGATTTTACATACTTTGTTGACGGTAAAAAGAACGCGTTTACAGGTGAAGAGGATTTTACCGATTGTTTTGTTATAACCAAAACGGGTGACGATTTTACTGTCGAAACGGTCGGAAATCTTATTGCGGTTTTGCAAAGCAAGAACCCCGATACAAAGGTGGACTACGACAGAAAAACCGTACCGGACGAAGATTTGTTTACGCTCGTAATCACCGCCGAATCCGACAAAGCCACGATTAAAATCGGGTTCAGAGTTCTAAGTCCCGAAGCGGAGATTGTGATATCTCCCGCAAGGCTTGTGATTTGAGAAAAATTTTTAATCGAATAGCCGTTTTAATTGTTACGCTCTGCGTTTTCCTCACGGGAGCGCAGAGTTTTTCGGCTGTGGCTGCCGAGAACGAGAATGAGAAAACGGCTTCGGGCGTACTCGAAGATTTGGGCAAGGATGCTTCTTTCAGTGCGGCGAACTATCCTTCAAATGCAAAAGATTATTCTCTGTCCGTTATGCAACTTGCAGAAAGTACGGATAAAGAATTGTTTGTTTACGTCTACCAACCGAGCGGAGATAAGGTGAAAGCCTCGTCGATAAATATATCCACTACGATAAACGACGACATAAGTTTTTCAATTATTCGCTCGAACTTCTAAACTTCGATGGAACGTTATTTAAGTACAAAGTGACGAACTTCGAGGTGAAAAAAGACCCCGTAAGGTATTACGCGATAAGTTCGATTTATCGCCCGTTTGATGCAGGCATCGGAGATAAGAAGTCGGGCAATAACACGATTAACGAGGTAAATTACGCAGTCAACAGGCAGTATTGTTTCGGCGAAAT
>CALGVF010000041.1 GCA_937920115.1 uncultured Clostridia bacterium | reverse complement strand
GAAACCTATGAGTTTGCTCATCGGCGTTTCGTCGTTGATTTTCTTTACCTTAGCCCAATTGTCGTCGTCCTGCCCCGGTACGAGGTATGAAATAAACTCCGTTCCGAGACCCCAACCGAACTCTCTGTTATCGTAACCGCCCGAAGCGATAAAACTCTTTATGCGTTTCGGATTGTTTTCGTCCTTAACGTAAGATACGCCCTCGACTCCGAATTGAAGCAGGTTGTGAACTTTTTCGTTAGTCGAAAGAAGTTCGAGAAATTTCATCGCCCTCGCGGGATTTTCGGAAGTCGCGGATATGGCGTTCATGGAACCTATAACGTAACTCGAAAAATAACGCGACTCGCCGAGTTTCATTATACGGTCGGAAAGATACCCCGGTTTCCACGTCGAGTCGGGTATGAGGTCGAACCTCGGGGCTTCTTCGTCGAGAAAACCTTTCTTGCTCCAACGGTAAATCGTATCTATCAATTCGTCGAAGTCGGAAGTCGCGAACTGATTGACGACTTCGTATTTGCCGTCCGTTATTTTGACCGCCCCCGGAACGTTCAGTCCCGTACCGAGATCGTCGTAACCGTACCAGGCGAGAAGCGCGGGGGCGATTTCCACTTTTTCTACTTTACCCGAGTTGCCCTTGCCGCCGTCTTTGAGATATTGAAGATATTCCTCCATAAAGGCAAATGGGGTGTATTCGGTTACGCCGTCGGACAAAGTATCGAGTTTGTAAATCTCGTCGAGATTCACGCCGTCGTACCTTTTTGCGAGGAACTCTTTAAGGTTCGCTTCGCCGCCGTCCGCAGTCGCTTTCCATGCGTAGGCTCTCGGGAAAATCTGCTCGTTGACGACTCCGTAGATTTTGCCGTTTATTCTCGCCTGTTCCCATATCGCGGACGAAATATTCGCTTTCGTTGCGGGGGCGTAGGTGTCGAGAAGTTCGTCGAGAGGTAAAAACGCTTCTCTTTTTACGTTCGTGACGTAAGGGTTTACGTCGGGCGAAGTATAACATATATCGAACTTTTCGTTATTCGCTATCGCTTCGCTCACGACGGTGGTATAGTTTTCCTTACGAACGACCTGCAAATCTATCGTCGCGTTTATCTCCTCTTTTAATATCTTGTTGAGTTCGGACTGTACCGCTCTTACGCCCGTCGCGTCCGCGCCGTTATTGTAGTAAAGGAACATTTTTATCGTATATTCCTTTCCGTCGTCTACGTAGCCGCCCGAAGATTCGCCGTCGCCGTTCTTTTTACAAGCGAACGCCGACAACGCGGTTGTAACGGCAAGAGCCGCTATCAGTATGCCTTTGATTAACTTTTTCATATTCATGGTTTTCCTCCTGAATTTTTCTCAACCTTTGACCGCGCCGTCCGTAAGCCCTGATATGAAGAACTTTTGAAGGCACGAAAACACTATAAGAAGCGGAGCACTCGATACGACCGCGATAGCGTATAAAATCGTTTCCGTCGGCATTTCTCTGCCGCCGATATTGAGATCCCACCCGTTTTCGACGGCGTCTTTCATCCATTCGACGTAGTAGGATATGTCTTTAAGGTATATGGCGAGCGGTTTAAAGTTCCGCGTATACAAAAGTGCCGTAAACGAATCGTTCCAATACGACAGTACCGAATAAAAACAGACCGTCGCAATGCCCGGAATGATGAGCGGCGTCGCGATTTTGAAGAAAATGACGAACTCGCTCGCCCCGTCGAGTTTTACCGCTTCGTAAAGAGCGGACGGCAGTCCCGAATAAAACGCCCGTAAAAACACCATGTGAGCCACCATAAACGCGGGGGCGAGTATCAGAACGAAATAACTGTTAGTTATACCGAGTTTACTGAACCATATATAGTTCGGAATATATCCCGCCTGAAAAAGTATCGTGAAGGTAAAGAAGAAAGTAAGTATTTTCCTGCCTTTGAACGAATTTCTCGAAAGCGAGTACCCCACGCCCGCAACCATAACGACGTTGATAACCGTTCCGAATACCGTAACTATTATAGATTGAAGATAAGACGAAAGCAAATCGTCTATTCTCTGAAAGAGTATGTAATACGCGTCGAAATTGAGCGACTGTATCCAAAATCTCGCCCCGCGATTCAATATGCTTTCGTTTGAAGAAAGCGAAGTACACACGAGGACGAGAAAGGGTAAAACTATTATCGCCCCGAAAAGCCCCAATACTCCGTAAATGAGAATTTTTTCGCCCGTTCCCGTCGTCTTTATGCGATTAGATTTATTGACCATCATTCTCACCCGTTATATCAGCGACTCGCCGAAAAGTTTATTGCAAAGTTTGTTGACGATAAGCGTTAAGGTCAAACCGACCACGCCCTGCACAAGACCGATAGCCGTACCTTGTTCGAGTCCCGAACCGCTCGTAGTCGCCCTGAACATATATGTTTCGATAACGTCCGTCGCCGAATACAACGCGGCTTTGTTGTCGGTGAGATAATAAACCATATTGAAATCGACTTTCAGTATGTCCGTCGTCGCCATTATTACGTTTAAAATTATCATAGTTTTAAGAGCGGGCAACGACACGTGCCACATACACCCGAACGTTTTCGCCCCGTCTATTCTCGCCGCCTCGTAAAGTTCCTTATCCGCTCCCATAAGCACGGCATAGTATGTCACCGCCGACATTCCCGCCGTTTTGAATATATAGGAGAACGCGATTATTCCTTTCCACAACTTCGGCTCTTTATAGAATTGCACGTCGACGCCGACTGCGGATAAAAGCGACGAAATCATTCCCGTTCTGCCCGACAAAAACGCCTTTAACAATACGCCGACGAGCGGCCACGAGATAAAGAAAGGAAACACGTAGAGAATTTGCGTTACTTTCAGGAATTTTTTACCCGTTTCAAACATAAAAAGTCCTAAAAGCACGGATATTACCGTACCGAAACCTATGCAAAGTACGTTTATGCCTATCGCGTTTTTAATGAGAGTCCACGCCTGCCCGCTTTTGAAAAGCACCTCGAAATTCTGAAATTCTACCCAACGACTGCCGAACAATCCTTTGCGGGGAACGTAAAACTTAAAGGCGAGCGTCATCCATAAAAGCGGTATATACGAGAAAATCAAAACCTTGATTATCCCCGGCAAACACAAAAGCCATAATTCGAGATTGGATTTTCCGCCGCCCGGCATACGCGATTTGCGTTTTATATCCGAGCCGTTCTTCGATTTTAAACTCATCCGTTCACCGCCTTGAAAGATTCGTTATTATTTTTCACGTTGTAAGTAAACTCATATTTTCCGTCCGCAGATTTATACGTTTGCCAGAAATCGTTGCCGTTTACCGACTGATTCAACCCGACGAACGCCCCGTTTACTTTGCTCTGCAATCTGCAACTTCCGTCCATTCCCCTTATCGTGACGGGAACGTAGCCGAGTCCGCCCTCGAAAGAAAATTCAGCCTCGCCGTTTTCCGCGGTTATTACGAGCGGATAGAGTTTTTCGATTTTACCCTTAGTCGCCGTTGCCGAAATTTTACCGCCGACCGCCTGTTCGTAGAAGGCCTCCCACGTTCCGAATTTATTTCTCGAAGCGTTGAGATAATCGGATTTACCGTAATACGTTTCCGACGAATCGGGCAATACCGAATATTCGACGATAAGTTCTATAACGCTCCCCTTTGCTATCTTGTTTCCGACTGCGGTTGGCACGAGTATTTCGCACGAAGCCTGAACGTTTTTATCGTTCGTTCCGTATATTCTGTAAGCGGGTTTATCGTAGGTTTTCCCGTTTAAAGTAGCGTTGAAAGCCCTTACCGTCATCATCGGATCGCCGTTTTCGTCGTTAGAGGTGGAATTATACGCTCCGTACCAAAAGTCGCTTCTTTCGGCGTCTTTCGCCTCGCCGTTTCCGTAACCCGAAGCGGTTGCCGACTGTTGTTTATCGTAAGCGATTACCCCGCCCAGATCTCCGTAGGCGTATTTCGTGAAATAGTTGTCCGCGTATCCGTCCGCCGCCATTTTGAAAAGCGAAAGTCTCGAATACTCGACGTCTTTTAAAAACGTATACTTTATGGTGTAATAGTTGCGTACTATATCGTCCGTTCTGCCAAGATTGACGGTTATATCCGTTTCGATTTTGCCGTTTTCGGTAACGCCGTGATAGTTTACTTCCGTAAGACAAGGGGCTTGCGTTTTGTACGTTATTCTCTGATTTACGATTTTTTGAGCCGAACCCTCCGAATAATTGAGAAAGTCCGCGCCGCCGACGTTGCCGCCCCAACTGTATTCTTCCATATTGCCCGTCTGACACCTTACGAGTAAGGGTCTCACGTCGTCTATATACGAACGCCCGAGGCACTGATCCACGTCATAGCAAGTACTTTCGCCCCAACTGCCGAGAGCGGACTGATCCCATACCTGATTTCCGCCCCAGCCGACAAGACATAACTGAGCGTGCGAAGCGGCGTAAAGCGTTCCCCACTGCCCGTACGCACATTTATAATTCCGTCTGAGCGTCGTTTTCGCCGCCGTTTTCACAGAAACGAATCCGTGATACCAACGACCTTCGTAAAGCCTTACGTTCGACTTTTCGGGTACGTCGTCTCCGAAAGCGTGCCAATTTTTCGTTATCTGTACCTGCTCGCCCGTGGGTTCGTCGGAAACCGCGTCCGTAATTACGGGCGAAACGCCCGTCGCACTCAGTTCCGCACCCTCTTTGATAAAACCGATTACGGGTTCGGCGGCGTAGTCTCCGTCGTTTCTGACGGCAAAACTCGCCCTGTCGTACTTCGTCCTGTTTTCAGCCTGTTGCTGCGAACCGATTTTTATCGAATTAAGGTCTATATAATGAACGCCGTCCGACGGTTCGTACTTTACGGGCAGAGACTTTCCTTCGCCGTCCGTCGCCGTGACGACTGACTTTTCGTTTGCGTAAAATGCGTTCAGATTTTCGTCGTTACCGCTTTTAAACGGTATCAGGAAAAACCCGAACCCGCCGAACGTTTCGCTTTCCGCGGCGTAGCCGAGTTTTTCGACGACGAGATTTCCGCCCGATATTTTAAACGAAACGCCGTCGTCGTTTTTCAATATGTAAAAACCTTTTCCGTTCGCCTCGGCTTTAACCCGACCGAGACCTTCGTCGGTCAATGCGAATTTACTTAAATCGAGAGTCGTTTTCAGATCGTATTCGCCAGCGTTTTTCGTCCAGATTCCGTAATTTACCGCAACGTAACGTTTAGTCGCG
>CALGVF010000040.1 GCA_937920115.1 uncultured Clostridia bacterium | reverse complement strand
AAGGGGCAAAAAAGACGGCTTTAAGGCTTGATGGGGTTCGAATCTCTCTCGGCTAACCGAGAGTCCATGAAGAATTAACCCTCGTAAGAACTATATCTTCCGTTACGACAAACTCTATTTTATCTTGTTTTAAAATCGAGCCTTTCTTTATAACGATCGAGTCTCCGTCATTTTGCGGGAAAGAATTACTCTTAAATTGTACGTGACGCAGATCGTCGGTATTTGCAACCGCGACGATATCAGTCGTTTTATCGCCGTTAAACAGAATTTCCGCGTCCGAAAGATCTATCGCGTAATTTAAAAACGCCGCGTCGAACTGTATCTGAATAAGCGGGGGATTCTCGTTCTTTCCGTCCCACGAAACCTTCGTTGCGGATATATTCCCGCCTGCCATAGCCCATTTGCCGCCGACGTAAGCAAGAGTGACGTCTCGCGTTATTCTCGCCGCGACGGTAGATTTGTTCTGAGCGATAATAGAGCCTGCTTTTATAACCACCGTAGGAACGGCATAGCCGTTGGAAGCCTCCGTCGGAAACGCGTCGGTTATAAACTGAATATGATGCAATTCGTCGGTGTTCGCGTTCGCTTTTACTCCCGTAAGTTTAACGCCGTTTCCGTAAACGATAAGCCCGACGCCGTTTATCTCCGTCGAAGTAAACAACATATCGAATTTAAGCTGAACGATATTGCTCCACGCGCTGCTCCATGAAAAATCGACGTCCGAAACATACGCCCACGGCTTATTATCGTTGTTTCCGTCCTCGCGATATACGACCGTCCAATCTTTCGCGAAGCGATACGCCTTGTTCGTCTGCCAAATTATGGTGCCTTCCTTTATCGTAACCTGCGGCAAAGGATATTCTTCGGACGAAGTAAGGTCGTAAGTACCCGTGACGTCAAGCGTTTTCGGGCTTGCATGGTAGGTGAGGACGGGCGTTATATCCGCTCCGCAAGACGATATCGAGCCGAGGAATTTAACCGTTCCCTGTTCGAGATAAGAGAGATCGAGATTGTTTATCTGAATCTGCGTATTACTGCTCCAACCGACGTATTCCGCGTCGATTTCTCCGACGAGAGCAATCCAATTACTTCCGTTATAAACTACCGTGTAATCGTTTTCTATCTTGTAAAGTTTGGAATTCTGAACGAGAACCGATCCCGCCTTGAACACGACGGTGGAAACGCCGCCGCTGTAAGTTTCGGGGTAGTTCGCGTATACGTTGAACTTAACGTCGTTGCCATATTCGAAAGCCGTCGCGGCGATTTTTTTGCCGTTAGCCTCGATGACGAGTTTCCCGAAGTCGATAGTTTCCGAAGCGTTCATGCCCGCTTTATCGAATTCGAGTTGAATAAGTCCCGATTCCATTTGAGCGTGACCGACGATTTTAAGCGTTCCCGCGATTTCGACCCAATCGTCGCCGCTCAGAGTTATATTCGCGGTCGTGATTTCGCTCGCTTCGTAACCGATTCCGCCGACGGCTCTCACGCCGAGAACGTCGAACGTTCCTATGCCTTCGCAGGAAACCGTCGTTTCCGTTACCGTTTTCCACACTTCGCCGTCTTTGACGATTTCGTAAGCGGTCGCGTTTGAAACGGCGTTCCACGACAATGTTTTCGAGGAATTTTCAACCGTTATGTTTTCGGGAGCGGAAAGTTTCTCGACTTTAACGATATAATCGAGACAGAATTTTATTCCGTTTACGTTCGAGTCGTTGAACACGAACACTAATCCGCCCGACGCGTTTTCGTCCAAAGTCACTTCGGCATACGCCCATTCGCCGTCGAACGCAGTCGCTCCCTGCGTATAAACCCAACCGCCTTCGCGTTCGATTATTCTGAATTGCGACGCGGACAACTTTTCGCCGTTTATGCCCGCAACTTTATATTTTATGACGTATTTTCCGCTTGCGACAACGGCGTTCGGCAATTTCACTCTGATAGCGCCGTGGATTTTCCATTTAAGTCCGTTTAACGTGATTTCGGTATAATTTCCGTCCTCGACGAACTTTGCGGAATAACTTTCGACGAAATAATCGCCGACAAGCATCGAATTGACGTCGTTATCGACAAGTTTTTCGTAACCCGTCGTAAAATCGGCAAGGTATCTCTCGTCAAGGAAGAAATCTCCGCTGCAAGCGATAACGTATTCCCCGTCCGCCGTAGTCGTTCCGTTTCCGAGGGCTTTAACCTCGACGACTATATATCCGCGTTCGGTCACGACGTATTCCGCCTTATCTACCGAGGTTTCGTTGCCGTTAATTCTCACCTTATATCCCTCGGCTTTTTCGTTGTTTTCCCAAGTAAGCGTCTTGCCGTTTAAAGCAAATCCGCCCACGTTTTCGAGAATTTCTCTCGAATCGTAACGAATTTCCGCTTTCTTGCCGTCAAAGAAATTCTTTCCGTCGCCTTTTGCGTAAATCGTAATCGTTCCGTAGCCTTCGGAAGGATAGACGTATTCGAGCGTATCGGCAGAAAGGATTATTTCCTCGTTGTCGCCGTTTTTGACGACGTAACCCGCCGCGTTTTCAACCGCTTCCCAAGTTATCTTATGGTCGGTCTTGTCGTTCGCGACGCGAACCTCGCCGAGATTTTTCGCTCCCGCGATATATTCGAACGTAACGTTCATGTCGCCTACGGTTCCCTCTTTGCTCTGAATCAAAAATTCGATTCCGTTTATCTTTGTAAGTCCTTTGTCGGAAATATCGATTATATAAGTATACAATCCGCTCTGCATCTCGATTTTTCCGAGATATTTCGTATAATCGAGGTCGTATACGGCGAATTTCGAAAGTTCCGTATCGCACGAAACGCTCATTCTGATAACGAGATAATCTACGCCCGTAAGATCCGCCGCCACGGGGAATTTAATCGCAAGCGAGCTTACGATTCCCCATGAACCGCAACCGAACGTCGCGTTAAACACGCCTTCCGTATAAGAATTGACAACCTTGCCGGGGGCGTAACCCTTGGTCTCTCCGCCGACGTTTACCTTATCGCTTACAAGATAGGAATAAAGTTCGTCGTCGAAAGAAGCGAATTCGCCCGCTTTCGGAGTTATTCCGTAAGCGACTACGGCGATTTCGGAATCGAGATAGAATATATCGTCGCCTTTCGCCGCGACGGACACCACGCCCTTAGTTCCGCGAAGAGTATATTCCTCGCTTTCGACGGAAGTAATTTCGTCGCCCTCGGTCACGATATAACTTTCTGCGTTTTCTACGGCGTTCCACGTCGCTTTGCCGTCCTCTATCGCAAGATTTTCGACGGACGAAAGTTTTTCCGCTATCGTGATTCTGTCGAGATACAAACTCATATACGACATAAGAGCGTCCGTTCTCTTAAAGCAGAACTGCAACTTCGTTATATCGCTGTTTTTATCGTTCTCGACGGAATAGCATTTCGCGTTGACGAGGTCTTCGTAACTTATATAGTAAACTCCCCACTCGCCGATTTTTAAACCGGTCTGCCTTATGGAAGCGGCGGAATCCTGTCCGTCCATATACCATATACCGCCGAAACCGAAGAAATTATCGAGGCTTTCGCCCGAAACGTATGCCCTGACCGCAAGATATTTGCCTTCGATATCCGCTTTTTTAACGGGCTTCGGCAATTTCACGCTTATGACGTTATAGTTTTCGGGAGTGAAACCTACGTCGATTTTCACTACGCCGTTCGCTCCGTTGAAATTTTGAAGCCACTCGTCTTTATAATCGCCCTTGATGTTCCAATAAGGACTCATTTCGCCCGAGCGAACGTAATTGATATAGCCCTCGTCGGCAAAATCGGCAACGTAGCCGTTTTCGGGAGTCGGAGCCGCCCAATCGTAATTTTTAACCTTCCAACTTACGCTTTCCGTCGTTTCGTTGCCCCATATATCGGCGGCGGTAACGGTGAGCGTAAACGTTCCCTGCTCGTTTCCGACGGGGAAACTGTCGTTCATCTTGTTGTATTCGACTTCTGTTTCCGTCTCCTCGCCGTTTTTTCTGAACGTGAGTTTTTTAACGGGAGCCTCAACCTCCGACGCGTCTTCTATTTTTACGGTGGGAAGAGAGGAGTATTCGTTTTCGCCGACGAACAAATCGGACGGAACGTTCGAGAAAGTTATTTCGGGTTTATCGGAATCGACAACCGTAAAAGAATACGTCAGTTTGAGTTCTTCGCTGTAAAAATACGTTAAGGTATACGCTCCCGGAGCAAGTTCGAAATTAGGATAAGAACTTTCCGTAGTCTCGCCGTCTTTATCAGCGACCTTATATATAATTTCGTAAGAAACGACGTCGCCGTTTTCGTCCACGACCGCCGCCGACGGGAACGTGATTTCCTTAGCGTAAGGAATCTGCGTTCCGTCCGTAAACTCCGTTTCGAGTTTTATAGAGAGTTTTTCGTTTTTACCGTCCGACTCCGACGAACCGTCTTTTTTACAAGCGGTCGCGAACGCCAGACAGAGAGATATCGCTATGGCGAATAAAATCGATAATGTTTTCTTCATTTTCCCCTCCGAGGATTAAGCCTTTTTGAATTTTTCTATATAGTTGCTCCAATTCGTCTTATAATTGCCGTAAGTGGAATCATAAATTTCCGAAGCGGGAGTATATACGCCCGAGAAAATATCGACCGCGATTGATTTGTTGGCGGTCTTTTTATCATGATACCATTTCATGCCGACGACCGTCGTGAATTTCTTGTCGTAATTGCCCGCGTCCACTATAACCGCGTTATCGGCTACCGCGTAAACGCTCTTTACGTAAGGACTTATCGTAAAGCCCATATCCTCGTCCGTCGGCTTATATCCGTAAGGAAGCATAACGTTTCCGCCCGCGTTCTTCGCGGCGATTTTCTGTGCTCTTTCGGAGAAGAGATAGGCGAGGAATTCCTTACACTTTTCTTTATTGTTAGCCTTTCTCGGGATAACGAACGAACGGCAGATGTTTTCCACTACCATATTTCTCGCTTCTCTTACGATTTCGATATCCCCGTCGGTAACGCCGCTCGGCTTTTCGCTCGTAACGCCGTCTACGTAATCTACTACCGAACGTAACTTCTCGTCGTTTTCTATGCTCGTCGCTCTCGCCGTTATCGAACTTAAAACGGGCATTTTCATCGCGTAAACTTCCTGTTCTTTTATCGTTTTATCCTCTTTGAAGGGCTTTACTTCGTTTTCGAGCCAACTTCCGACAAAATGAAAAGCGAAAGGCGTTAAATCCTGTCTTTTGAACGTTCCGCGATAGAACACTTTGTCTACGTCCTTATACGCGAACGATTCGCTCGTGTTGTGAAGGTATTGAACGGAATTCCCGCTCGCTTTCGAGAAGAGTTTTTCCGCCAAGCCGTAAACGCTTTCGAGAGAGGCTCTGTTCGCGGTTATCATAGTCGGTTCTTCCTCGCAGAACTTCCATTCGCCGTTTACAAGCGCGTACCCCGAAAAATATTTTTCGTACCCTTCGAGTCCCAAAGACTGAGCGAACCAATTTCTCATCGCATAATGGAGATATTCTCCTCCCTGCGTGTCGGCAAGCGCTCCCGCCGTCAAGAATACGCCTTTATTGTAAAGCGAGTCGCCGAACGCGAGAAACTCGTCCGTCGTTCTCGGCAACGTATAATTGCCCGCTCCGATAGTTTCGTCGAGAAGGGTTTTATTATAAACCCAATTCCAACCCGTCATCTGAGTTTGCGGAACCTGATAATACTTTCCGTCTTCGTTGTAATATTCGAGTACGCTTGCGGAAAGTTTGTCTTTAAGCGACTTATCCTCGCCGTAAGCCTTCGTATCGTAAAGGGCGGTTAAATCTTCGAGATATTCGCCGTTGCCGAACATATCGGTCTCTATCTGATAGATATCCGATAATCCTACCTCGGATACGATATTGCTCTTCGCGGTTTCGTTGCTCGAACTTTTTTTGAGAATTATCTCCACGTCTTTATCGACGTTCGTCATATAGTCGTTCACGACCGCTTTGAGCCAATCCGAGCCGTTGCCGCCTTCGTAATAACTCATCGTGATTTTAACGGAACGGTTAGTCGTCGCTCCGCCGCTTTCGCTGTTGCCGCTCTCGCTCGAAGAGCCTTTTCCGCATGCTGTAACGGCAAAAACCGTAACCGCAGACAAAAACAGAGCCAATAATTTTTTCATCTTCTTTTCTCCTTGATTTTTATTTATTCCGTCAGCCTTTAAGTCCTCCGCCCATCTGAATATCCATAAGGGTATTCTGAAAAACGGAAAACAAGACGACGGTCGGTACCATACACGTCAAAAGCCCCGCAAAGTAAACGGGATATTCCAAGGTTTTCTTAACCACGTCCTGATATAAATAGAGTCCCGTGGAAAGGGTGGGCAGATTCGGGAAGTATATAAGAGGAACCTCGCAATCCGACCACAGCGATATGAAATCCGCTAAAAGCAACGCGCAAACGGGCGATATAACCTGCGGAAGCATTATGCTTATAAACACTCTGAAATGCCCCGCGCCGTCGATAAACGCCGATTCGGCGTAACCTCTGCTCACGCCCTTGAACGTGCTGTATAAAATAATGAACGAACCGCCGAGACACCCCGCTTCCAAAAGGGCGAACAGCGGCGAATTATACGCCCCTATCGCCTGAGCGAATTTAAGCGAACTCGCCATGCTGCCCATAATGGGAAGAAGCATTACGACGAGAGCGAAAACATAGAAAAATCTGCGTCCGGGGAATTCGTAATACGCGACGACGTACGCCGCCATCGCCGAAAAGAACACCCCGAAAAAGGACATTCCGCCCGCATACCATAAACTGTTGAGAAACATCATAGGCACGGAAGTATTTTCGGAACTAAGTTCCTTCCACGCCCTCAGATAGTTTTCAAACATCGGTTTTTCGGGCAATGCGAATATCGGTTTGTCGGTGTATTCGACGCGTGTTTTGAGCGACACGTTGAGGGCGTAAAGATACGGAACGATAATTACCAAAGCGTAAATAAGAAATATCACGAACACGGCGATTCCCACCGCCGACGTCGAAAATTTCTTTCTTTTTCCGAAAGTCGCTTTCATCAGTAACTTACCTCCGGGTTGATTTTTTTCATTATCGCCCGCGAACCGAAAACAAAGGGCATCGCAAGCAGGGTGAAGAACATTCCCACCGCGGACGGATAATTGTACGACGAACCTCGGACTTGGTCGAATATCCAATAGGACAAAGTATACGTGTTGTACGAGCCGCCCGTGAAATACAATATCGGTCCCGTCGCAGTGAATATCGTGGCGAATTGCAACAAAAGCATCGTCGAAAAAGTCTCGAACGTGAGCGGACAGAGTATTTGCCAAAACTCACGCCATAACGAACAACCGTCTATTCTCGCCGCCTCGAAACACTCCTCGGGGGCTCTGTTCATTGCTCCCATAAAAATGAGGAAAGTCGTTCCGAAACCCGTCAGAAGCACGTAAATCATTATAACTCTCGTGGCAATCGCGGGATTCGCAAGCAGTTCTTCGTACTCTGTTCCGAATACGACTTTAACTATCTCCCAAAGCGGTCCGTATTTCGCGATAATATCTTTGAAAATCATTATCGACACGACGGGAGCGATAAGGCTCGGCAGAAAAAATATAAATCTGAACGCCTTATAACACCATATCTTTTTATACAGAAAATAGGCTACGACGAACGCTATAAACACCTTGACCGTACCTAAAAGAAAATACTTGAAGGTATTGATCATCGCAAGGTAAATTATGCTGTCCCTTTGCCCGAGTTCGTTGAAAAGCATCGTAAAGTTTCTCACCGTGAACTCGTCTTTAAACGGTTCGCCGTCGGTAAACGCGATCAAAATCGAGTAACCGTTTACGGCAAAATACCTTATGACGCACCATATTGCGGGAATGAGCATAAGGTAACAGAACAACCATATTTTTCTTCTGTTCTTATTTCTTCCCTCTATGATAGGATTCTTCTTTTTCATAAAAACGCCTTATGCGGGAATGACGAACGCCCCGTCGCCCGCTCCGAGATTGATTCTGAGCGTTCCGTCAACGATTTTCTCGACGGACGAAACCAAAACCCCGTCTTTAATTCTGTAAACGAGAGCCTGCGTACTGTTTTTTATCGAGAGGTCGACGGTATTGGATCTCCCTTCCACGCCTTTGCCCGACGAGGGCAGCGAACAGTTGACGACCATATATCCGTCTTTGTCTCCCCTTTTATAAGTACCGATAAGCGAATCGAGCCTGCTCTTTGTTTTGGAAATATCGAGTTTTCCCGTATCCCGCAACGCAAATTCCGCAAGCGTATCGAACGAATCGGCGTTTTCTCTGTTTTTCTCGTTCTCCGCGGCAACGGCGTTCACGCCCTGCCATTCAAACGAATTGACCACCTTTTCAAAGGCAAGATAAGCGTTGCCGTCTTTAACGTAATCGTAAACTCTCTTTTCGCCCGCGGAAGTCATTATGCCGTACATTCCCTGTCCCGAACCGTAACAGAAATACTCGTAAACTTTCGCTCCCATGGCTATTCCCGTACAAATTTGGAACGAAACGTCCGCTTTCGAGCGGATATCCGTAAGTCCGCCGTCGAAAAACGTCTGTATGCACAACCCGAAATTCGCCTTGTCCTTTTCGTCCGCCGTCTCGTTGTATTTCTTAGTCGCGGTCGCGGTTATTATAAGGTCGCCGAAATAGGACGGACGAATCGCCTCGGTCGTCTGAAAAGGATAGTTATCGACGCATACGCTCTTTCTCCCTTTGACTTTCGCCGCTATTTCGTCTACGTACGCCTGAACGTAATCGACAAAACTGTGTCTCGAAAAATTATCCGCTTTCGCATAACTCGGAAACAGATTCATGTGGAAGTACGTATCGGAATAATATTCGTTGTACCATTTAATCAATTTGCCGTACTCGGACAAGTTGTCGTAAACGGGTTCGTCCGCCATATAAAAGCCCGAAATTCCGAGGTCTTTGAATTCCGTCGTGAGATTTCTTACGGGTATTTTGTAGGAATAGCCCGCCACGAATTTACTCCTGAGAGTATCTCCGTCCTCGTTCTGAAAATAATCGGGGTCGTTGTATTGATTTCTGATATATACGTCAAGTCCCGCTTTTTTAACGGCTGCCGCCGCGTTTTTATAAGCGTCGGTCATCGCTCCATTGTTAGTAAGTTTCACTCCGTCTTCGGTCAAAATATAACCCGAAAATCCGAGAGCGACGTAATCGTCCAACTTGTCGAAATTGACGGGAGGAACGTCGGCTATGCTTATAAACCGCTCGTCCGTCTCGAACTCTTTTCCGTCTATGACGGTCTCCGACGTCTTGTCGGACGCCGAGTTTTCGCCGCCGCTCGTCGATTCTCCGCAAGCGGTCAGCCCGAAGCAAAGAGCCGCAGCCATAATTAAACTTATCGCTTTTTTATTCATCTTTTCACCTCTGCGTGTTTTTATTTTTTTTCGGCGTATCTGAAAACATAATTCCCCGCGGGTAATTTCAGATTTTTCATCTCGCCGCCAACAACCGAAACCGCAACGCCGTTCACGGAAAGGTCGTCCGCATTTTTAAGTCTTACGTCCGCGGTAAGTCCGCTCGGAATTTCCGCGATTATCTCCGTCTCTTTGCCGTCGCGGGTTATCTCCACGCGAATTTTCCCGAACAAAGTTTCCTTTTCTGCCGACGTCTTTTTGATTTCCGAAAATTTCGGAGCGATTATTACGTTTCCTTTATAAAGTTCGGAAAGGTTAAGCCCCGTGCCGTATTTTATTATTCTCGAAACGACGCTCGAAAACATCGGGTGACAGTGCGAAAGGTCTCCCCCGCCTTTAACTATTTCGTCGCCCCTGCCCGTTCTGTAATCGGGCCATTTTTTCGACCAATGCTCGGAAAGAGTCGTCTCGCCCGAAAGCATCTGTTCAAAAGACGGAAAGCCTTTCGCCGTAAGCAGTTTATACGCGATTTCTTCCATTCCGTTCTCGCAAAGACAGTCGATTAAAAGCGGCGTGGATATTATGCCCGTATCGAATTTAAACCCGTTCTTTTCGTACGTTTCGCGTATTTTCCTTTTCACCTTTTCCCTATATTCCTCGGGAACTATTCCGAAGAGCAACGGGATAACGTTTTCGCCCTGTACGCCCTGCGAATAAACGGCGTGTTTCTCGTCGAAAAACTCTTCGTTGATAAGATTTCCGACCTTACGCTTCATGTCGGAATACGACTTTTCCTTATCCGAATTTCCGAGTTCGCGAGCGAAAAATTCCAACGTGTCGCACGCTTTACAAAGGCACAACACCCCCATATACCGAACGTCGAAAACGGACATTTCGGGCGACAGCCAATCGCCGAGAAGCCAACCGCTTTCTCTTTTCGTCTTATCGCCGAAAATCTCGGGGTACAGATAATTTACCCACCTTTCGATTGCGGAAAACGATTTGCGGAGATATTCCGTATCGCCCGTAATTCTGTAAAGTTCGTTCGGAACTTCCGCGACTGCGAAACTCCACGCATACCCGCCCCCGCCGTTTATGCACGGAGCGGTATAAGGTATAAACCCGTCCTCTCTTTGCGAAAGCAGAATATCGTCGAGCCATTTCGAGTAAAAATTTATCCCGTCGAACAGGTATAAAACCGACTCGCAAACAACCTGCCCGTCGCCCGTATACGCTCGTTTTTCTCTGTGCGGACAATCGGTTAAAAGTCCGCTTCTGAAATTGTCTTTAAGAGTTAAAACGCTCTTTTCGACAATTTCTTCGAGTATCTTTTCCGAACAGGCATATTTCATATCTTCGCGGATATCGCCGCTTATAAAGAGCGATTTCATATCGCTTATCTCGAAATTTCCGTCGCTTTCGGCGGATAAATAACGATAACACCGCCATGAAAACATCGGTTTTATCTCGTCGATGCCGCCGCTTAATATATATTCCGATTTCTGAACTATCACATGCTTCGTTTTTAACTCTTCATTGTAGTCCGACCACGACGAGGTGTCTAAGTTTAATTCGCCGTCCTCGCTTAAAAGTTCGGCGAAATACAAAACGAGTTTTTTCCCTTTCTCTCCTTTGACCTTGAATCGCGGAACGCCCGAATGATTATATCCGAAGTCGTAAATCGTTTTGCCGTCTTTAACGTATTTTTTCACAGGGGGTATTTCGCATACGATTTTATCCGAGCCGAGAGCAGGAAAAACAAACCGCCCCGTTTCCCGTTCCGACAAAACGCATTTCTCTTCCTTTCCGTCCCCGCCGACCGTAAAATCTATAAAATCCCCGTTAAAAAGCGACGATTTCGCATTTTTCTTTCTGACCGACGTAAATTCGTCGCTCGCCGCGATTACCTCCGCGTTTTCGCCGTCGCCGCATGTTATCTCGAAAATCGCTTTCTTCTCGCCGTAAGAAACGAACGGTTCTTCGACTTTATCGAGATTTCTGTAATATCCGTCGCCGACGACGATTTCGAGAGTATTTAAGCCGTCTTTTATTAGATTGCCCGCATCGTACACGTTCGCACAAACTCTATAACCTTCCGATTTATAAACAAGGGGATTATCGGCGTTTTTTCTTTCCGAATAATCGGAAACGAGCGGAAGAAAATACCCGTCGGTTATCTTCTCCTCGTTTAAGTATGCGTCGTAAAAACCGAGTCCGCATATAAACACGCGATAATTTTCGTCTTTTTTCTTCACGCCGAATGTTTTTGAAAATACGAGTATAAAATCGTCGTCCGTTTTCGCCTTGACCCACTTCGCCTTTCGCGGCGTAAAAGCAGTAACAAACTCTCCCGAACTCCGAGCAACCTCGTTTTCTCCGAGATAGGCGGTCGCTTCGTAATGATATCTTGTATTCTCCGAAAACTCGATATTCGGTCGCAAGACGGGAAAATACCCGCTTTTTATCTCTTTTATATATATGAGTTCGCCTGCTTTGCTTATCGAAAAAACGAATCTGTCCGCAATTCCGCCGCTCACGCTCGCGGAAAACCACACGCTTTCGCGGTCTGCCGCCGCAGGATTTATCTTATTGTCGCATTTTATCACGATTTCCATAATTACGATTAAATTATAAACCTCAAAAGCGTTCTTTTCCTTACTGATATTGATAATATTTTTGCTCTATTTTGATATTTTTGATTGACAGCGGCATTTCCGAATGATAAAATTAAAATATGACGAACACTATTTGGCATTTAAACGATTGGCTCACGTCGCCGTCCGTCCCGTTTTACACAAAAACGACCGACAATCAGGACGACGCCATGCACGACCACACGTTTTTCGAGATATTTTATATGATCGAAGGGTCGATCGGGCATATAATAAACGGCAAATGCGAAACGCTCTCGAAAGGGGAAATATATTTTTTGAAACCGAGCGATACTCATTGTTTTCTGAGGGACGCGAATAATCGTTCGAGGCACAGAGACGTCGTTATCCGAGCCGTTTTTTTTCGTCAACTCTGCGATTTTATAGACCCTAATTTATATGCCGATTTCGTGAGCGGAAAGTTACGTTACAAATTCACGCTTTCTGACAAAGAACTCGAAATTTCCGAAGAACGACTCGGCAAAATATCGCAACTTCTCGCGACGGAACGGAAGAACGAAAATCTTATCATGGCTCACGCCAAAGCCGTATGCCTGCAACTTCTCATGCTTCAAGTAGATTCGAGGGAAAACGCTCAGAACGTTCAATCGGAATGGTTTAATTCGCTTTTAAATCGTTTCAACGACGCCGAATGTCTTGTTTCGGGGCTTGATTACGTTCTTAAACCGTTCTTTTACTCGCACGAACATATCTGCCGCGTTTTTAAAGACAGGACGGGCATGACTCTTACCGACTATCTCAATCTTAAAAGGCTCGACCACGCCGCAGACCAACTTGCCTATACGAAAAAGAGCATTTTGGAGATATCGATGGAATGCGGAGTGAGTTCGCTTTCGTATTTCAACAAAATATTCAAAGAGCGATACGGCGTGACCCCGTCGCGATTCAGAAAACGCTTATTCACCGCCTCCGAGTTACCTGTTTGGTCGGAAATCACGACGAACGTCTGACCGCCCTCTAAAAAAACCGCCCCGCCAAGCCGCGAGTTTTATCTGATATTTTAAGCATAAGCCGCCCTATAAGTCGATTAAATCGGCATTTAGCCTTGCATCAAGTAAAGTAAAAAACACTTTCGCAACGATTTCGGCAATTAAAAAAGACGAGCCTCCCGCTCGTCTTTTTTCCGACTTTCTGCTCATTTTATGTGAGCCGTTTCCCGCCTTTGTCGGTCGTACCGCCTTTTTATAGTCGCTTCGATTTTTTTATTGTGTAATAAACGCCGCCGAGAAACAACGCCGCGAGACAACAGACAAATACTATTATAAATACCGCGTCCCAACCGAATTCGTCTGCCGCTTTCCCGAGTCCGTACGAACTTATCGTACTCCCTAAATAACAACAACCGTTCAGAATTCCCGCGAGCGTTCCCGAAAAGAAATAGTTTCGCATATACATCGGAGCCATTGCCGTCACTATGCTGTTTACGGCGGTCATAAACAGGGCTATAAGCGCAAAAACGCACAACGGCAATATAAAACCGCTCGCCTTTCCCCATATTATTATCGGTATCAGACTCGCCGAAGCCGCGAATAATATCGCCGACGCAAATACGAAGTTCTTAACTCTGCCTTCGAGCCACGTCGCGACGAACGCCCCGAATACCGACAAAAACGGCAAGGCGAGCGTGAGAGCGATAGACAGACTGTCGCCGAGCCCGTAATTCTCTTTCAGCACCGACGGCATCCAAGTCGAAAGTCCGTCCTTTACGAGATTATTCACAACCGCAAACACGCCCAAGAACACAAGCGTCGCCATTGCGTTTTTTCTCTCTCGGGTATTCTTTTTATCCGTTAGTACCGTTTCGTCCGCTCCGACTTCCTTCGCCGTCGCCTCGTCGCTTTCGCCGTAAGTCCTGCCGCTCGTCAGTTTTCCGTAAAACGCAAACCACGCTACGCCTAACGCAAACAACGCGACCGCTCCCGTCATGAACGACAGGTTGAAATAGTTAAACCCCGAATACAACGCTCCGAGCATATACGCTATAAACGTTCCTATCGGCGTACTCGAACTCATGAATACGACCGCCTTTTTAAGGTTTTTGTCGCTGAGATATTTACTCAGTACCGCCGATATTACCGACCACAAAAACGACAGCGCAAAACCGTTTAAAAGCCAAAGGTATTTGAGCGTGAAAAAGGGCGGCAGAAAAAACACCGCGAGATTTATGCCCGCCGACACGACGAGCGAAAAGGTTACGATAAACCTCGCGTTATACTTTCTGCAAAGTATCCCGTTTATTATCTGTCCCGCCCCGTAAGCGAAAAAGAACATAGTCGAAACAAGCCCCGCGTCCGCGTGGCTTACTCCGTAATATCCCATTATTCCGTTTAAGTTGCAACTGTAACAATATTTGCCTAAGTAACTTGCGGTATATACGAGCCAACATACTATTATAAGCAGTATTTGTTTCGCATTATCCCGTTTATCCGCGTTTTGCTCTTTCATATTTCTATTTTCTACCGAAAAACGCCTTTCGGTATTCCTCGGTCACGCTTTCTATCGCCGACATAATCTCCGCGTCTTCTTTTTCTATCGCCTCGGCAATCTTCGCCGCCGTACCCTTTCTTATTTCCCTGATTTCGGGGTAGAAATTGTCGGTCAGAAATCTCGCGTAGCGAACGAGCCTGAACTCGCCGTAAATTCTGTATTCGTTTCCTATTCTCTCGACGGCGACCGATTTAAGATTTTTAACCGCCTCTTTGACTTCGCCGACTTCTTTACAAAAAGCGTAAGTATAGAACTTGCCGAACAGTTCGGAAACCACGTTGTGACAATCGGAAGCCCCGACAATCGGTATTTTAAGTCCCTTAGCCCGCATATCGTTATACATAGCGACTTGCAAATTCACGCCGTTGCCCGTTTTATCGTCGTCGTCAACA
>CALGVF010000039.1 GCA_937920115.1 uncultured Clostridia bacterium | reverse complement strand
AA
Organism: uncultured Clostridia bacterium; assembly: GCA_937920115.1. Taxonomy (GTDB): domain Bacteria; phylum Bacillota; class Clostridia; order Christensenellales; family Borkfalkiaceae; genus UBA10281. The sequence continues at coordinate 2,807 of CALGVF010000039.1, read as the reverse complement.
TTGTAAGTTATTCCGTCCGTTTCGAATTTAAGCCGTAAAATAGTTACGTCGCCTACGAGCGTCGAACGTTCGGAAGTAGAACCGTTACCGCCGCTGTTTAGTGTGTAGACCGTTTCGGTAAAACGCAAAACCCACTTCTTGTCTTTAAGTTCGTTTAAAGCCTCGTCGGTAAGTTTAGTCGAAACCTTTACGTTAAGAATCGCGCCGTAGTATATATTCTCTCGGTTTTCGCCCTTGACGAAATCATCAACCGACTGTATTCTGTCCCATTTATAAGTCCCTGCAAATAATCCTCCGCCGGAATGTTCTACTTTATCCGTATACTTCAGATAAGCGTAATTGTCTTGCTTATCCCCGAAAGTTTCCCGTTCGCCTACGCCTATGGCAAACAGCCACGAATAGGGTTGAGTCGTGTAATATACGTCAGCCTCCAGAAGTTTATCTATGGGCTTGTCCGTATTGAACGCCACGAAATGACTATCGCACGCGCCGACGTAAAGTTTGAACCCGTCTTTATATCTCACGAACCCAACAAATTTATCCGTAACGACTATCGTTTCTATATCCACGCAATTGACGTAAGGCTTGCCGTTTATCTCCCCAAAGCAATATTGCTTATTGACTGCGTAATTCACTTCGTTTATCGTGTTATTGCCCGACTTATTGTCGTCAATATCTGCATTATAAGGTCGATAAACGGAACTGATTGCATAGTATCTTACAGGGTCTGTTTTCACTTCTAAACCTGCAACTTTATACTTAAACAATGTACCGTCGAAATTAAGAAATTCGAGTTTGTAATTGTGGTACGAAATATTGTCGTTTATAGTGGTAGATATATTTACAGACGAAGCCTTGACTTTATCTCCGCTCGGTTGGTAAACGTAAACGAAAAGTTCTTTATTTATGCTTTCGGCAAGTTGTATTATCTTTAACGAGTAATCGTTTGCATTAGTCGGGTAATTGTCCGCGCTAAAAGAAGAGTCTTTTTGCAAGTCGGTTAAGACTTCGGTATAGGTAATCTCTTCCGCTCTCGCGACGGTATGCACCGCATTAAATACGGCGCATACCGACAGCACGAAAGCAAGTAATATATTAAGTTTTCGCACTAAAATCTGATCACCTCCTCGTTGAATTTAACTCCCGTAGCTGCGGACTTTACCGCAAAATATATCTTTACTTCCGATTCGCCGCTCGTTATTACGAGCAGATACATATCGTTTGTCGCAAGGTCGTCGCAATCCGAAATATCCTGCTTTAAAGCCGCCTTTAAGGTTTCCGTCACTCCGCTGCGAGGTTTTTCCGTAAAAGACTTTTTATCCTTGGATATAATGAAACCGTCGGTCAGGTCGGGAATATCTTTAAAGTTCTTTTCTTCGCCGTCGGTGCTAAAAATAAATTCCGAGTTTGGTACGATCTTAATATTGTATTCGTCAGCCTTTGTAGTGGTATATCTTATCTTCACGCCGAGCGGCTCGTCCTCGGATATCATAACGCCTTTTATCTCGTTTATAACTTCCTTACCGTTGACTTCGGCGTAAAAAGATTTTACTTCTTCCGTAAACCCGTTAGTGAGTTTGTATATAAGCCCCGCTACGACAATTACTATCATTACGACAGCCGCATATATCGTTATTCGCGTTATACGCTTGTTTTCCATAAACGTTCACCCCCATTAAAAAGTGAGATTGCTTTTGGCGAACTGTACTTTCGTAACGGATTCCTCCACCCAAAATCTGAGAGTCTGAGTTAAGCCGCTCAACGCTTCTTTTATGGTTACCGTAAAGTAGCAAGACTTGATACGCTTTTGATTGTCCTCGGCTTTTTTATCGTAATCGTCGTCCATAAATAAGTCGTATTCGTCTACGAAAACGAAACGATTATACTTACAGTCGCCGTCGTTCACCACGCCGTCAACGGAAGATATTTCCATATGAGTATAAAAGTTTTCCATACTTTGCTCACCCGTGGTAACAGTCAGAACGTTGCCTTTTATTGTTGCGGAAGTTATAAACCTGTCCTTGTATTCCGAAATAGGTTTAACGGCAATATCCGTAAAATGCGAAAGTCCGCTGTCGTATGCCGTATGGTAATTGCCGAAATACAACGAACCGCTTGCGCCTATCGTTATTTCATAGGTCGGAGTACTTACGCTGTTGAATACGTTGGCAAGATTTATATTGAAATCATAGGTTTTATTCGTTCCGAGTTCATAAAACTCGCCCCTGTCGGCGGTTGTCTTTTTCGTCGCTGCGGAAGTAATAGCCATATCGCTCGCTATACCTACGAAATTCGCGGTGCATACCGCTTTAAAACCGCCGTCGCGGGTTGTTACGGTGATTAAAATTTTATCTCCCGTAAAAGCCTTATAACAAGATACGGTTGCAGTCGCACTTCCGTCGGAGTCCTGCGTAACGGTAAGATAATCCGAAACCTTTTCGTCTTTTCTGCTCGAAGAAATAGCCCATTCGGTGGAAAAATCCACCTCTTTGTTAGCGGCGGTTGACGGTGAGACGATTGCTTCTATCTTGACGTCAACCGATTGTTTTCCGCTTTGCAACGCTTTTTCGAGCGTTTGTGCCGAAAAAGACATAACCTCGGGCATTTCGTAAGTTTGGTTTTCTTTTACGGTTTCCGCTTTTATCTCGGTGGGTTTCTTTTTATATACCGCACCGAAAAGAATTCCTGTAAGAATTACGGCAAGTAACGCCATTGAAATGATTGGTACTAAATATTTTCTTTTTTCCATAGACGCACCTCTCAATAGTTATGGGTATAAGTATCCGCTATGTTAGCGTAGAGAGTTA
>CALGVF010000038.1 GCA_937920115.1 uncultured Clostridia bacterium | reverse complement strand
AAGTGGGGCATTAAGAAACTCGCTTATCCTATCGACTACAAAACTGACGGTTATTACGTATACGTTGCTTTTGAAGGCGACAGCAATCTCGTTCAGGAAGTTAAGAGAGTTGTCGGCATCACCGAGCACGTTTTAAGACGTTTGATAACCAAGAGATGATTTTAAACGGGAAAAGCGTTTAAAGTCTTACCAAAGGAGAAAAAATTTATGAATAAAGTATTTTTAATAGGCAATCTCACGAGAGACCCCGAAATGAGCGAAACTTCGAGCGGCATTCCCTTTTGCAGACTCGGAATAGCGGTCAACAGACCCTATTCGGGCAGCGACGGCGAACGCGCGACCGACTTTTTCAACGTTACGGTATGGAGAACTCAGGCGGAGAATTGCGGAAGATACCTTAAAAAGGGAAGCAAAGTATCGGTAGTCGCGAGTTTGCAGAACCGTTCCTATGAAGATAAGGACGGCAACAAGAGACAAGTAACCGATATTATTGCCAACGAAGTAGAATTTTTATCCGTCAGAAATCAGAACGATAATTCGTCCGATTACGAACCCGTACCGCCGAAAGCGACTGCTAAACCGACGCTTCAACAGGTTGACGACGAAGAGTTGCCGTTCTGACCGTTTTCCGAATAGAATTCGGGAAGAAAAAGAATTTCAAAAGGAGTAAATAATATGGAAGAAAAGACCACCGCGCCCGTAACGCCTGCCGCTACTGCGCCTGCGAAGAAGCCCATGAGAAAAGCGCCGAGAAGAAAAGTATGCGCTTTCTGCTTAGAAAAGGCTACCGCGATCGATTATAAAGACACTGCCAAATTGAAGAAATACGTAACGGAAAAAGGTAAGATTTTACCCCGTCGTATGACCGGCGTATGCTCGAAGCATCAGAGACTTCTTGCAAGCGCTATCAAGAGGGCAAGACTTGTCGCTCTTCTTCCCTTCAAGGGAGAATAAGCCGTACAGCCGTAATAAGTTTTTCGCGATTTATCCGCGAGGGTAGAGTTACGGAAAATTCATAAGGCTTACGCAAAATTAAAGAGTATAAAGTTTAAAGTTTAAAGTACGAGGCAGTCGCAACGAGTTGCGACTGCCTCGTTTTCTTTTTTAACAGTGTTGATAAGGCGGGCGAAAAATTCAACCGATATAATTTCTTGTTTTAATAAATCGTAGGGGACGGCGCCTCGACGTCCCGAAAATATATTGAGATATAAAAGATAAATTAAGCAAAATTCCCGTTTGTCTTATAAATGTCTTAAATAATTATTAAAAATAC
>CALGVF010000037.1 GCA_937920115.1 uncultured Clostridia bacterium | reverse complement strand
CTTTCTTACGAAGGAACGGCTACCAAACTCGTAAAAATGACCGCTGACGGCAAAGTCGATTTGTCTACGGGAAGCGTTCAACTCGAAGAAGCTGTTGTTTCGTCAAAGAACGGATACGAACTTGCCCGTCAGGCAGGCGTATATTACGGCGCGACTTTCCTTGAAAAACTGCTTACCAACGGCACGGCGAAAGATCCTACTTACGTTCCGTCCGTTTCACTCGGCGGAAGTTTCACTCACAAACAGGCTCAGAAGGCGTTTCTTGACGGCGACTATGCCCTTCTCCTCGACGGAGACTGGTGGCTTTCCGAGGCGAGCGCGAGCATTTCTTCGGCAGATAAAATGACGAGAAAATTCGGCTGGATGCCGTTGCCTCACGCGACTACGGCTCAGGTAGGAGACAAACAGGTTTATGCGGACGCTATGCGTTCGAGCGCGGCTGTAAGAGCGGGACTCGACGCGGCTACGAAAGACCTTGCAATGAAATTCGTACAGGGTTTCTATACCGATTCCAACCTCGTTGAATTTACCAAAACTACAAGTACGCTTATAGGCGTTGACTACAAAACGGCATTGAACGCCGCTAAGTCCGAGCTTACGCCTTATGCGGTTACGCTCAACGATTTCATTCAGACTGCGGATATATCGTATCAGATAACGAACAAGGACTTCTATAACCTTCATTACAACACGCTTCTTCCCACCGAGTATTTCAAAGTCGGCGGCAAGGCGCCTCTTTCCTGCATGATAGACAAGGATAAGACGATGACGGCTAAAACGTATTTTGAAGAGTTTTACAAACAGATGAAGGCTAAAACCATCTGGGGCTGATAATACGTAATTATCGGGAAGCGGCGTTTAAAATTCTCGGGACATAATTTCGTCGCGAGAGAGGCAGACGCTGCTTCCTCTAATTCGTTTTTAAGGATTTTATGAAAAAAAGTAAAGGAATACAGGCAGGGAACAGAAAGAGTCTGATTTTCTACATTATACTTATGGCGATACCTACTATTCAGTTCGTATTGTTTTATATATGCGTAAATTTCAACTCTTTTTTACTTGCATTCAAGCATTATACGACCACGGATTCTTACGAGATAAATCTCACGAAGAATTTTACCGACTGGTTTTCCCCGCAGAACGTCGAACTTCTCGGCGGTTATTTGCGTAACTCGCTTCTCGCGTTCGCGCTTCAACTCGTGGTGACGACGCCGCTCGGCGTATTTTTTGCGTTCTACATTTTCAAAAAGATGCCCATGGCGGGGTTTTTCAGAGTAATGCTCTTTGTTCCGTCCGTCGTGTCGGCTCTCGTAGTGCTGAAAGTGTACACCGAATTTTTCGCAGGCGCGGAACTTCTCTGGCTCAGCAACGGAACGAGGGTTCAGAAACTCGTTATGGTATTTCTGGGCAACATACTCGTGAGTTTCGGAACTTCGGTACTTTTATACGCCAACAAAATGTCGGCGATCGCTCCCGAGGTTATGGAGTCGGCTCAACTCGACGGGGCTTCGGGAATAAAGGAATTTATCTACGTCGTTTTCCCGATGATTTATCCGACGTTCTCGGTGTTTTTAATTACGAGTATCGCGTCGCTTCTTACGAATCAGTTGAACAACTTTGCGTTTTACGGGTTCGATGCGCAAGCCACGGCAACCTTCGGATATTACCTGTTTATACAACTCGAAAAGACATCGAACAGAGTATACTTGCTCCCTGCGTTATCCGCTTTGGGGCTTATGGCGACGGCGGTAACTATACCCGTAACGTTTATCGTAAAATTTTTCGTGACGAAATTCGGACCGAGCGAGGACTAATGTATGAAAGTTAAAGTTGATATGAAAAGGCGTGGAAAACTCACGCCGCTGACGTCGGTCATGCTCGCGATTTTGTCGCTTTATTGCGTTGCGATGGGGATATTGTTCGTATACGCGGTAGTTATGTCATTCAAAGACCCCGCGCTGTATATCTATCCGACGATATGGCCCGACGAAAAAATTTACCTGTACAACTATCCTAAGGTTTTAAATGCGAGACCCGCTTTCAGAGCCGTGGGTAAGGTCGTAAACGCGCCGATGAGCAAGATAATACTCAATTCGGTCATTTACGCCCTCGGTTGCGGACTTGTAAACACTACCGTCACCTGCGTGTCGGCTTATCTCTGCGCGAGTTACAAATATAAATACTCGAAGATAGTCCATACGACGGTTATAGTCGTAATGGCGATACCGATTATCGGAAGTCAGGCGGCGGAACTCAGCATGCTCCGCTTCATCAACCTCTATAACTCGTGGATCGGACTGCTTATATTAAAGGCGAACTTCCTCGGAATGTATTTCCTTATTTTCTACGAGATGTTCAAGTCGCTCCCGATAACGTATCGCGAGGCGGCTACGCTTGACGGGGCGTCCGACTGGCGTGTTATGATGAGCGTGTATATGCCGCTTGCCTCCGCGACTTTCGGCACGATTTTGCTTATGAACTTCATAACGTATTGGAACGATTATCAGACCCCCTTGCTTTACGCGCCGTCTCATCCGACGCTTTCGAGGTTCCTGATAGAAATAACGCGTAACTCGCAGGACGACTTCGATTCGATGCCCGTTCAGTTGACGACTACCGTTATACTTTCCATTCCTACGCTCTTAATCTTCCTCATTTTCCAGAAGAAACTTATGTCCAACCTTACGATAGGCGGCATAAAGGGCTAAGCAAATATAAAAAAGGAGAAAAAGATGAAAAAAAGATCACTTATGGCGATACTCGCGGCGATTTGCCTCGTCGCAATCGTCGGCTTATTCGCATCTTCCGACCGTATGATATTCGGCGGCAAGGCTTACGCCGAGCAGTGGAGCGAGTGCGAACTCGAAGACCACTACGAAGTCGGCGCGACCGTCGAAATACCGTCTCTTACGGTAACTGTCGGCGGCGAAACCGTCACGGCGGATTTCACCGTTATTTATCCCGACAAAACTGCGGTGGATACTAAAACCGTAACCCTTACTCAGGCGGGAATTTATACGGTGGAGTATTATGCTACGGCGGGCGGCAAACACTATTCGACTAAAAAGCAGTTCGAGGCGACAGCTCTTTCTTTCATGACGGAAGATAAGAACAGTTCGACAAAATACGGCGTTTATCCCGAGTACGAGTGTACGACGGCGGGACTTATAACCTATCTCGCTCAGGGCGATACGCTTACCTTTTCGCAACTCATAGACGTTGAAGACTTAACCCGCGGAACCCCGTTTTTCTCGGCGTATATCGTACCTGAGAGAAGAGGCGAAGCGGACTTCGATAAATTCGTCGTAACGCTTACCGACGCTCTTGATTCGTCGGTTTATCTGCGTTACGAAATCAACAGATATACGTTAAGCACTTTATCCGGGAAAGGTACGTTGTTTGTCTCTGCGGGCGGTAACGGTCAGGATCAGGTCGGTCACGAGTGGGCTGCAAATAAATTCCACGTCAACGACGGTCTCGGTACTTCGGTTGCGGGTACGTTTATCGCTCAACGCCACACGAGCGGAGCATGGTCGGGAACGGTAGAAGACATCGCTCCCGATTCTGCGGGGATAATCTCGCTTGCTTACGACAGAGCGAACAATGCGGCGATTGTCGGCAACGTGGTAATTGCGGAAATGGGTAACCCCGACGATTACGGAACGCTTTGGGACGGATTCAAGAGCGGAAAAGTCCGTTTGTCCGTCTCGGCAGACAGATATTCCAACTCTTTTGCAAGATTTGTCGTAACCAACGCTATGGGGTCGGATTTGACAACCGACGTATACGGGAAAGCAAAACCGTTTCACGATACCGAAAAACCCGTTTTGACTATCGATGCTGACGAACTTCCCCTCGGACAGGTAAACAGCGATTATCGTATTCCTTCGGCAAGCGCATTCGACTGGTACTCGGGCGTTTGCGAAGTCAAAACTAACGTTTATTACGACTATGAAACGGCAACTCCGTCTTCCGTAACGATAACGAACGGTGCTTTCAGACCCGAAAGGGCGGGAAACTACGTAATCGAATACACCGCTACCGATTACAGCGGCAACGTTGCTAAGGAAATAAGAAACGTTATTGTAAAGAACGCGGTTCCCAAAATGATAATAAACGTAGTCGGCAAGATAGAGAGAGCCGAACTCGGCGAACACGTAAAAGTCGGAGTCGCGACGGTTACGGGCGGCAGCGGAACGCCGACCGTCAGAACTTACGTGTCTTTCGGCGACGAGACCTACGAAATAGACGGCGAGTTTCTTCCGGAGAAAAGAGGAATATGGACTGTCAGATACGTCGCGACCGATTACGTAGGCAATACGGCTACGGAGTATTACGAAGTGGAATGCTACGTCGGCAGCAAGCCGAAATTCCTCGAAACACCGATTTTACCGAGAATATTCATTAACGATTGCGGATATACCCTTCCCGAGTTGTACGCGAGAGAGTACTCGAGCGGCGAAGCCGAAAAGAAACTCGCGAAAGTCGAAATAACCGACCTTGGAGGAACTAAGGTTTACGACGCGGGTTCGGTTTATAAAGTAAACGGACAGGACAAAGTTACCGTCAGATATTATTACGGCGAAGCGACCCTCGAAACGGTCGAAATACCCGTCGTATCCGTTAAAAACAACGGCAGACTTAACGTTTCGAACTACCTTTACGGAAATATGAACGTAACTTCGGAAGCAACCGCGGAACTCAGAGAAGAAATGAGCGAATCCGTCGGTTCTTTGGGAAGCAGTTACTATTTCACCAACGGACTTATGGTTACGGCGAAAGAGGCGGGAATTGCGACGTGGACTTTTGCGAATAAACTTTCTTCTGCTGCGGCGGGCGTGTCGTTTACGACCATTCCGAGCAAAACGACTTTCACGGAAATGTCGGTAAGGTTTACCGACGCTGAAAGCGGCGAAACGGTAACGCTTAAAATAACGGGCGACGGAAACAAAACGCTCCTCGTTCTCGGCGATACGACCATAACTTTATCGGGTTCGCTCGGCGGCAAAAAGACGTTTAACGTGAATTTGAGAAACGACAGGATTTTAATCGACGCGTCGGAAATCGCTATAAAAAATACCGATGACGGAAAGGCTTTCAAGGGCTTTTCGGACAGCGTGTATCTCAGCGTTTCGATAGAGAACGCGGCAAGCGGTTCGGGCTATCTCGTGAATTCGGTTGCAGATACAGTTTTGTCTTACAGAACGAACGATAACTCCGATCCGACCATACCCGTTCCGAATTATTTCAAGGGCTATAAACGGATAAACGAAACTATCGTAATACCCGCGACGAGCGTGTTCGACGTTTACGCTCCTTCGCTTTCGGCAACCCTTTCGGTATACGCTCCGAACGGACAGGTCGCGACGGATAACGGCGGAGTGAAACTCGAAAACGTCGCTATCGACAAAGATTACACGCTTATGTTCTCGTCTTTCGGTGAGTACAGAATAGTTTATACGATAGTCAAAAAAGACTGGGTAAACGACGCCGCGATAGAAAAAGAGTACGAACTTAACGTTCTCGATACGGAAGCCCCCGAAATCATCGTTTCGGGAAGCGTGAAAAAGACGATAAAGAAAGGCGAAGCGATAGTATTCCCGAAATTCGAGGTTAAAGATAACTACACGGCAAAAGAGAATATAAACGTATGGATATATATTTCGGACGCCTCGGGCAGATACGTTTTAATTGACGGCGGTTACGATTCGTTTACTCCCGTTCGTACAGGTAGTTACAGGCTTATAATCATGGCGATGGACGAAGCGGGCAACGCAAGTACCGTTCGCTATACAATAAACGTCACGGAGTAAGAGGGTTAAAAGATGAAAAGCAGAATATTTCTTATAATTCTTTCTATAATACTTGTTTCGGTCATGGCTCTTTCCGGCTGTAAAGGCGGAAACGACAGCGAAAGCGGCGGCAATAATACAACCGAAAGCACTTCGCAAAGCGGCGGATCGTCCGGAGGCGGCTCGAACGCGGGCAATACGAAGACCGAAACGGACGACAAATACGACTACGTAGAGGGTACGCTTCACGACGTAAACGTAGATTACGCGAAACCCGTTGCAGACCTTGTTACAAACGGTAATTGCGGGTATAGAGTCGTTATCGGAAACGACGATACGAGAGAGGCGGCTTTGTTTGTTTTGTCGAGAATTACCGAAGCGACGGGTGCTTTCGTGGACAAAGCGGAAATAGACGACGTCGAGATAACCAAGACGAGCAAATTTATAGTATTCGGGGCGGATTTGAGCAAATACGGCTTGACTATGCCGGGGTTTGATACTCTCAACGTCTCGGGTTACAGAATACAGAATTACGGCTCGAACGTGTTTATAAACGCTCACGCTCAGCGTGGCTATCAGATGGGCGGAATAGCCTTTCTCCGCGCCGCGTTGGGCTACGATATGTTCTCGGCCGATCTCGTTATATACGACAAGGTGGATGGTAGCGGTAAAACCGTTATGCCCGCAATGGATATAACCGAGAAACCCGACTACGATTATATTACCGACAGCAATAAGATAGATTCTACCGCCGAATACGGAATGGGTTATTATTCTCAGTCGGCAGTATTTATGGATCCGTCGAATTCGGGTACGCGTTGGGTACACAACGTTCTCGATTTCATAACGGGCGGCGAAGGCGATTCATTGAACGAGAGTGCTGCGTTAAAGGCTGTAAAAAACGACCCCGTTAAGAGAAAATGGCTCGCTCAGGACGGCAAACAGATTTGTTTTACCGCTCACGGCGACGCAGAATCGTACAACGCGATGGTAGAAACGTTCGTAAGCCACGCGAAAACGACAATAATAAGAGAACAGAGTAAAACCCGCGACACCTTGCTTATTTCGGCGATGGATAACCTTGTCGAAAACCCTGCGGTTCCCCGTTGTACATGCGACGCGTGCAATGCGAGCAACGAATACTACGGCGGAACTATGGCGGGCGCTCAACTTATACTTGTAAACACCGTTGCGAAACGCGTAAGCGAATGGCTCAAAGACGAAGAAGGCGGTCTCGCCGAATTCGGATACGAAAAGAAAATATATTTCGGCTTTTTGAGTTACAGCGCTTCGCAGAGACCTCCCGTGGAAGAGGACGCGAACGGTAACGCAAAATTAAAAAAGGTCTGCTATTTCAACGTTGACGATAGCGGCAACGTGGTTAAAGACGAGCGTTCCGAAGACCTTAAATGCGAAGATAACGTGCTTATATATACGACGGCGTCGGGTGATATGACAAAACCCATTTACGAGTCCTCGAACGTAAACAGTTATATAAACTGGGGACTTCTCGGCGGCGACCTCTATATCTGGTCTTATGAGAGGAATTACAAGAATTATTTGTTCCCGTTCAATTCGTACGGCGCTTGTTTCGCTTCAATGAGGTTCTGGAAGACTTGCGGCGCGAGATACGTTTACTGGGAAGGCACGTGGGAAAACTCGAACTGTTCGGGCTTTGCTAAACTCAACGACTATATCGACGCAAAAGCCGCATTCGACGTAAACGCCGATTATCAGGCTCTCGTCGATAAATTCTTCAAGTATTATTTCGGCGAAGGAAGCGAGTATATGTACGAGTACTTCGTCGGAGTACAGGTTCAGACAAGAAACACCAACGACAGAGCGGGCAAAGGCTATCCGCAGACCGACTCTTACGTCGAAAATAAAGAGTTCTGGCCTATCGGACTCATCAATACGTGGAACGGACTTATCGAAAAAGCCCAAGAGGCGGTTGCGGTAAACAAGGGAGTGGACGACGAACGCTACGAAGTGTTGAGTAAACACATTTTAATCGAATCATTGTTCCCGAGATATTTGTATTGCGAGATGTATGCGGATATGTTCGACGACGATACGTTGCTTTCTATGCGTAAGGAGTTTGTCAAAGACTTTAAGGCTCTCGCGAACTCGCATCACCGCGAACATTTCACTTTTGACGAAGAAGTACTCCCGTCATGGGGTTTAAATTAAAGAAAATTTAAGGAGGATAAATGTATGAAGAAAGTAATACCGCTTTTTCTCAGTTTACTTTTGTGCGTTTCGGTAGTTTTCGGACTTGTCGCTTGCGGCGGTTCGGACGACGAATCGACCCCGTCTTCCGTTGAATCGTCGACGACGAGACCGTCCGATTCGAACGAGTCGAACGGCGGCGGACAGTCGGAAGACGAAGCCGTGAAGTTCGAAAGAGATTATTACACGGTCGAACAGTATACTTCGATAACCGTTTCCGTTCCCGACTTCAAGGGCAAAACGGTAGTATACAAATCGTCCGATCCGTCGGTCGCTACGGTCGATAATAACGGACTTGTCTACGGTCTTACCGTGGGGCAGACGACCGTTACGGCAGAATGCGGCGGCGAAAAAGCGACTTGTACCGTCACGGTAACGAAAATGAAATACTCGCCCGTACTCGTAATCGAACACGCAAGCGTTTCGTTAAACGAGGGCGACGAGTTCTCTATGAACGTATACTCGACCTACAACGGCGAAGTTTTAACCGACGATATAGAATATACAGTATCCTTAGCGGAAGGAGCGGCTACGGACGTTGCCGAAGTTTCCGTTGAGGGCGGAAGAGTAACGATAAACGCTCTTTCCGAGGGCGAAGCCGAGTTTTACGTATCGGCTACGGTACGCGGCAAATATCTCAATAAATCGTTTACCGTAAAGGTATTGTCTCCTTCGCTCAGAATAAAACTGCTTATGGACAACGTAACGACGGACGAAGACGGTTACGTTATGGAAATGGCTACCGTTTCGGGCAGTTTCGGCGAAGCCGAACTCGCCCTTCTCGCCGAAGCCTATATGGGCAGACGGAAAGTAGAGGGAGCGACGATTACGTGGACGAGTAAAGACGAAACCATCGCTAAGGTCGAAGTCAGAAACGGAGTGCCTTATGCGGTTGCCGTAAAAGGCGGCGAAGTAGTTTTCGTGGGAACCTGCGTAAACGGTGAAGATACCGCAAGCATAAACGTAAAGGTAAAAATAATCAAACCGATAGTCGCTCTCGAAACGGAAGAAGTACCCGTAATCAGCGCTTACGGAGCGAAAGACGACCCCGAAAATAATAAACTCGAAATAGAATCGTCTTTAATAGACGGCAAATTCGTACAGGCGACGGTTGACGGCGAAGTAGTCAGTGTTTCTTCCGAGATTTCGGACGGCGTTATATACGTTACTTTAAACGGCGACGCGTTCCCGAAAAAGACGAGTCAACTCGGGGCGAGGAAAATGCTTATCGAGACGGAAACTCTAAGATACGAACTCGACGTCGAAATCTATTCGCTCGTCGTCAGAAACGAGGCGGATTTAAAGAAGATATCCGAAGTGGAGACCGAACTCGGAGGCGGCGGATACTTCATTCTCGACAACGATATTACGATAAGCGGAGACGAACCGGAAAAAATGTGGTTCTGGTATGACGGAACGAATCACATTATCGGCTACGACCACGAATTTACGGGAATTATAGACGGTAGAGGATACAAAATCAAAAACTTCGGAGTCAAGCATAACGACGCTCACGGCTTTATCAACATAATGGGCAATGGCGGCGTACTCAGAAACGTCGCTTTTGTAGACGCCGTATTTTTAGGTAAAGGCGGCATAACGCAGATTCCGAACGGAGATATTGCGGGCGGCGTAATCGAAAACGTGTATATAGGCGTGAAAACGTATAACACTAACGGTCAGGCGAACCACGGTTTGTTCGGTCATCAGTACTCGAAATGCAATCTCACGATGAAAAACGTGATTGTAGATTATACAAACGCAACGGTAACAATAGGCTCGGAGGGCAACGTAAACCTGTTCGGATACTTTAACGGCGCTTCGTTTACAAACGTTGCGGTCGCAGGCGTTCCGACAGAGTACAAAGACCGAGTAGGTACGGGCGTAGAAGGGGTTTACGTTTCTTATTCCGACGATACCGACAACGGCGAATCGATACCCGTAAGCGGTTGGGATGAAAACTATTGGACTATGAAAGAAGGTTCGCTTCCGACTTTCGGCGCGTACAGCGAGGCTACCATAACGATAGAAAACGTAACTATCGACCTTGGCGTCAGCGTAGCGGACGGAGTTGCGACGGCGAAAAAAGCGACGGTAAACGTTGGTTCGGAAGTCGAAGATTTAGCGGAAGTAACCGTTAAAATCGACGGCAAGAGATACAAAGGAAGCGTATCTGACGGCGTTCTTACTTTCGCCGCTCCCGCGGACATTTACGGGGAAAAGACTTTCACCGTAACGGGTTCGGGCGAAACCGCGAAATACGTAATAGAAGTAAACGCGTTCTTCATAACTAAACTTATCGCGACCGAAGCGGATCTCCTCGCTTTGAGCGAAATAGAAGCCTCTTTGGACGGAAACGGATATTACAAACTTGCGAACGATATTACAATGGCTGACGGCAACTGGTATACGGGAGACGAAAATCACGTAATAGGTTGGGAAAAAGAGTTCCTCGGAACTATCGACGGAGACGGTTATAAAATTATCGGCTTCGAGATAAATCACGTAGATAATTTTATCGGCTTTATCAGAAATTTCGGAAACGGGGCGGTACTTAAAAACGTAGCGTTCGTGGACGCCGTATTCAATTACAGAAGCGCATTGATTTCCGCCGGTATTATAACGGGAAGCGGCGTCGGCACAGTTGAAAACGTATATGTAGGCGTTAAATCGTTTAACAACTTCACTCAGAACAATCACGGACTTTTCGGACCCGCTTATAATCAATATAATTTCAATATGAAAAACGTGATTATAGATTATACGGGCTCGGAAGTAAGTAATGTGGAAGGCAAAACGAGTACCGTTTTATTCGGAAGATTCGGTTATTACGCTTCGTTTGCGAACGTAGCGGTAATAGGTATTCCGACCGAATTGAAAGATTACGTAACGACGGTACACGCTGACAATAAAACCAAGGGCAATATATATATCGAGTACGCCGACGGTACGACTAACGGCAACGCAATGCCCGTAAGCGGTTGGGATGCGAACTACTGGACTATGGCTGAAAACGCCCTCCCCACGTTTAAAGGCGTTGTAAAACAGAATACCATAACGGCGAGCGACGTAACAATCGACCTCGGCGTGACCGTAACGGACGGAGTTGCGACAGCGAATAACGCGACCGTAGACCTCGGCTCGAAAGTCGAAGACTTAGACGAAGTAGTCGTTACGATCGACGGGGTAACGTATAGCGGAACGATAGTAGGCGGAATACTCACTTTCGCCGTTCCCGCGGATTTCTGCGGCAACAAGAAAATCGCGGTAACCGGTTCGACCGATACCGCAGAATACAATATAACCGTAAACGCGTTGTTTGTAACTAAACTTATCGCGACCGAAGCAGACCTTCAAAGTATCAGCGTAATAGAGAAGGCTCTCGGCGGTAAGGGATATTACAGACTTACCGACAATATAACGATGAGCGAGACGGGCTGGTACGCAACTTATTGGGATAAGGAGAATAGCGTAGAGGTTATTACCGCTAACTACACGATAGGTCTTGAACATGATTTCGTCGGAACTATCGACGGAGACGGTTATAAAATTGTCGGGTTTACGATAAGAAGTACGGATAAGAAAACGAGTTTTGTCAGCCGACTCGGCGCAGGCGGAACTATCAAAAACATTGCGTTTATCGACGCGACGTTCAAACAGAAAGGCTGTTTTGTTTCCGTAGCCGCCAACGAAGAAAATGCGGGCAGACTTATAGAAAACGTGTATATCGGCATAAAGACCTATGATACCACGGGTCAGAACAAACATGGTCTGTTCGGAGAGACGGGTATACCTAGCGGATATACGATGAAAAACGTAATAGTGGACTATACGTCGGCAACGATAACGGGTTTAGAAGGAACTACGGATGTAAACCTGTTCGGTCACTTCGGATGGTGGACGACTTTCTCTAACGTAGCGGTAATCGGCGTTCCGACAGAATATAGCGGTTACGTTTGCGGCAATACGGGCAACGTCAGCAGCGGTTTCGTATACGTTGCTTACGCAGGCGGCACGACTAACGGCAACGCAATGCCCGTAAGCGGTTGGGATACGAACTATTGGACTATGGCTGAAAACGCCCTTCCCGCATTCAAAGCGAAAGAGGCTTAAAAAGACGGCTGAAAGCGGAAAACTCGCCGTAAAAAGCGGGTTTTCGAGTTGCCGCTTGTAAAGACGGCGACCTGCGAACCGATTAACGGTAAACAAGAGCGTAAAACAGAATAAAACGCTCTCGAAAAATAAGGAGGTTATAATGCAACAAACAGGCAAAAACATTTATGAAGCACCCGAAATTTTGGGGATTCTTGCTATTGACGAAGAGTGCTTCATAAGAACGTCGAACGACGTGAAGGACGGCGACATTACTTGGGATGAGGGGGGCTGGTTAAAATGAAAAAGATAATATTTTCGCTTTTAATATGCCTTACGCTTTGCTTTTCCGCGCTTACGGCAGGCTCTTTGATTAAAGCCAACGCCGCAGACGAGGAAATCACTATCGACAACGTATCCGATCTCAAAATGGACGTCGGAGCGAGCGTCAGAATAGGCGTAGCGGGTGAAGAGAGTACCGCAGAGAACTGCGGAATCAGATTTTCGTTCTCGCTTTCCGAGGCTTCGTATACCGCGCTCACCGCGAAGTATACCGACTTGAAATACGGAATTTTCGTAGCCCCGTCGAATTACAACGACGAAACTCACAGAATAGACAGCGAAAGCAATCTTTCGACCTACTATTACTGGAAAGTCGGCGAAGCGGATGGCAAAATCGTATACGACAAGACCGATATTTCGGGCAAGAAGAGAATAATCTGTCTCGAAGGCAACGAAATGAAAATCGGAGGAACGGACGGAAACTATCGTTTCTACGGCTCGGTAGTAAATATGCTTGCCGCTAACGTTTCGAGAGACTACGTCGGAATCGGTTATATCAAATATACCATAGACGGCGAAACTCACTATAAATTCGCTACCGCAAACAACAACGTTCGTTCTATGGAATACGTTGCGAGAGCGGCTTACGAAAAAGAACCGAACCACAGAGAGTCTCTTAAAAATCTTTACTTACAGGATAAGGGCAGAACGGTTGAAGTATTGACCGCACCCGTTGCCGTAACGGGACTTAAAGCGGACGGAACCGCGTTGGAACTCGTAACCGCAGGTACTGCGGATAGTTATTCCGTAATGCAGTATTCGCTTGACGGCGAGACTTTCTCTGCGGCTATCCCCACGGCGACCGAAGCGGGCGAATACACCGTATACTACAAGGCTGAACCGAAGATAGATATAGATACCGCTTCCGCAGTAAAAAGCGTAAAGGTGACCGTTGCCGAAGCGACGAAAGAAATCACCGTAAACGCAGCCGGTATAAACCTCGGCGTAACCGTAGCGGACGGAGTTGCGACCGCTAATACCGCAAGAGTAAGTCTTATCGGCAAGGGCGTAGAAGATATTGCGGAAGTAACCGTAACTATCGACGGTACGGAGTACAAAGGCTCGATAGCAAGCAACGCACTTAAATTTGACGTTCCCGCGACCGTTTACGGAAATAAGACGTTTACCGTAACGGGTTCGGGCGAAACAACCGACTACGTAATAACCGTAAACGCGTTGTTTGTAACGAAGAGTATTGCAACCGAAGCCGACCTTAGAGGAATAAGTGCGATAGAAACCGCACTCGGCGGCAATGGATATTACAAACTTGCAAACGATATTACTATGACCACAGCATTGAGTAGCCGTTTAATTGGTTTGAGTGAGAATGCGAGATTTATCGGAACTATTGACGGTAGCGGTAATAAGGTATATGGACTTACTGTTGACAGCACTGATGCTAAGGACGGATTTATAGGTTACTTTGGCGAGGGCGGAATACTTAAAAATATCGCTTTTGTTGAAGCCTCATTCCTGAAAAAGGGAACATTTGTATCTAACAGTGTAAACGGTTCACTTGAAAACGTTTATATAGACGTAAAGACGTTTGACAACGAAACGCAAACCAACCATGGATTGTTCGGACCATTATACACTACAAATAACTTTACAATGAAAAACGTCATAATTGATTATGACGATGCTCAATTCAACAATGTTGAGAAAGATAATACGACCTTGCTTGGCAATTTTGGAAGTTCTACTAAGTTTTCTAATGTAGCCGCAATCGGTATTCCGAAAGAGTACGCCGGAAAAACATACGAAGGTCAAGGGTTGACTGATTCAAATGGCGTGTATAAATTATATATTGCTTACACCGAAGGTGATAACGGCGTGACGCTTCCCGATAGCGACTGGAATAGAAATTATTGGATTATGTCCGACGGTTCGCTTCCGACATTCAGAGGTGTTCTCAAAAAGCAGTCGATAACCGTAGACGACGTAGTTGCAGATCTCAACGTGAACGCCGAGGACGACGTTGCTAATACGACGTATATGACGACAATAAACTTCGATTTGGATTTGGGAGATACTAATGGTAAGAGTTTAACGATTGACGGAACGGAATATTCCGAATGGTCGTATGGCGACGGAGAACTTGTAATCGACAAGTTGCCTGCTACTCTTTACGGGAATAAGGCGATTGTCTTCAACGTGGAAACCAACACCGTTGCTTATACCGTAACCGTAAACGCGTTATTCGTAACGAAGAGTATTGCGACCGAAGCCGACCTTCAAAGTATCAGCGTAATAGAGACGGCTCTCGGCGGCAACGGGTATTACAGACTTACCGACAATATAACGATGAGCGAAACGGGCTGGTACGCAACCTATTGGGATAAGGAAAAAAGCGTAGAGGTTGTTACCGCTGACTACACGATAGGTCTTGGGCATGATTTCGTCGGAACTATCGACGGTGACGGTCATAAAATCGTCGGGTTTACGATAAGAAGTACGAATAATAAAACGAGTTTCGTCAGCCAACTCGGTGCAGGCGGAACAATCAAAAACATCGCGTTTATCGACGCGGCGTTCAAACAGAAAGGAAGTTTCGTTTCCGTAGCCGCCAACGAAGAAAATGCGGTTAGACTTATAGAAAACGTGTATATCGGCATAAAAACCTATGATACCACGGATCAAAACAATCACGGTCTGTTCGGAGTGGACACTAGCGGATATACGATGAAAAACGTAATAGTGGACTATACCGCGGCGAAGATAACGGGTTTAGACAAAACTAAAACTACAAAAGTCTACTTGTTCGGTAACTTCGGTTGGTGGACGACTTTCTCTAACGTAGCGGTAATCGGCGTTCCTGCAGAATATAGCGATTACGTTTGTAAAGTCAACGTCAGCAAAGGATCTGTATACGTTGCTTACGACAATAATACGACTAACAACGTTGCTCTTCCCGACAGCGGCTGGAACGAGACCTACTGGACTATGGCCGCAGGTTCGCTTCCCACGTTCAAGTCCAAGGAAAACTAAAAACGTATAGTTTAGGTTTTTCACAGGCGTAAATTTGCAAAATTGCTTCGCATTCAGCGAAGCGGGCAAAATAACGGATACTGTCGCCTTTCCGCTTTAAATAAATATCGAGCGGAAAGGCGATAATTCGTTATAATAACGTACAATTTAAAGGTGTATCTATGAAAAAATATATCAATTCAAGGGTAATAATCGTAATCTTGCTTGTTTTAACGGTATTCTTTTCGACCGTTTTAGTCGGTTGCGATATGGGCGGAGGTTCGGGTTCAACCGAAAATCAGTCGGGGTCCGCAAGCGACTTCGAGTCTTCGAGTATAGGAGATTCCGAGAGTAGCGAAAACTCGTCCTCGCAAGGTCAGAGCGAAACGGCTTCGGAGTCGGAAGAGGATAAAGACCCCGAGTTCACCGATCACGTGAAGAGTATTCAGACTTGCGATCAGGTCGTACTCGATTATTTCGCCGCTAAAACCGAACAAGAGCAGTACGATATAATGAAACGATATAAAAACACGAAGCACGATTCGCAACCTGAAGTTAAGTTTTACGTTAAAAGGAGCGACCCCCCGTATTTGCTCAGAGTCGCGGACAATACCGAAATGAAAAACGCCTATACAAAGGTTTATGAGACGAAGCAAATAGTATTCGGCGGAACGCTTATCCCCGGTAAAACCTATTATTACGAAGTCGAGGACTCGTCGAGTACGGTCGTTTATCGCGGAACTTTAAACGTCGAACAAAGTCCCGTTCGCGTTATCACGGTAGGCGGCGGGGCGAATATCAGAGATTTAGGCGGTTATTCCGTCGGAAACGGATATAGAGTGAAATACGGACTTCTTATTCGCGGAGCGCAGTTGAACGGCAGAAATGGCGGTCCGAAAATTACCGCGGAC
Organism: uncultured Clostridia bacterium; assembly: GCA_937920115.1. Classification (GTDB taxonomy): domain Bacteria; phylum Bacillota; class Clostridia; order Christensenellales; family Borkfalkiaceae; genus UBA10281. The sequence continues at coordinate 2,288 of CALGVF010000037.1, read as the reverse complement.
GGCATTACTACAATGCGTGATATACTCGGCGTAAAGACCGAACTCGATTTGAGAAACGCAGGCGTAGACGACGGCGGACAGACGGCGTGCGTTTTCGGCGAGGATAAAACTTATCTGAAATTTAATTTTCAGCAGTATGACAACGCCTTTAAATCGGTCGGAAATCTCGGGCTTATCAAGGAGATTTTTGAATTTTTGGCGGACGAAAACAATTATCCCGTGTACTTCCATTGCAACGCGGGAGCAGACAGAACGGGTACTTTAACCTATCTCATAAACGGCTTACTCGGCGTGGACTACGATACTTTGACCAAAGATTTCGAGTTGACTTCTTTCGGCGGTCAAGGTCAGAGACTGAGAAGCGACGATACGGGCAGCGGTTACGGTACTACGGGAGTATTTCAGAACAATTCGAGCAACTACGTTGCTTGGGGTAAAATGAATCAATATATACTCGACAACTATAAAAGCGAAAACACACTTTCCGAGAAAATCGAAAAGTTTCTTATAGAAAAAGCGGGTTGCAAAAAGAGCGACCTCGACAAATTAAAAACGATAATGCTTGAACAAGTCGCGTAAAATTTTGCGGTAAAGCGATTTCGTGACTTTTCAAAAAAGAGGAATAAAAAGATGAAGAAGTTAAAAATAGGTTTCGTAGGTTTAGGCGTAAGAGGCAAAATGCTTCTCGGCACGACGCTTTGTTGCAGCGACGCGGTAGTTACCGCCCTTTGCGACGTGTACGAAGATCGCGTAGAGGAAGCCACGAAAACGGTGAGAGAAAAACAGTCCGAAGCGGTTAAGGAATATCTGAATTATGAAGAATTGCTCGCGGATAAAAACGTTGACGCGGTAGTAATTTCGTCGTCGTGGGACACGCATTTCAAAATCGCCGAAGAGAGTATGAAAGCGGGCAAAATAACCGCGGTTGAAGTAGGCGGAGCGTATGAAGTCGAGGAGTGTTGGAGTTTAGTCCGTACTTACGAAGAGACGAAAACGCCCATAATGATGCTCGAAAACTGCTGTTACGACCGTTTCGAACTGCTCGTAACCTCGCTTGCGAGAGCGGGTAAGTTAGGCGAAATCGTCCATTGCCACGGCGCTTACGGACACGACCTTCGCGCGGAAGTCCTCGGCGGCAACGTAAACAGACATTACAGACTCGACAATTATATCAAGAGGAATTGCGAGAATTATCCCACTCACGAACTCGGACCTATCGCGAGACTTCTCGATATTAACCGCGGCAACAGAATGACCGCCCTCATATCGGTTGCGAGCAAGGGCGTGGGACTTTCCGAGTTTGCCGCAAGCGATAAAAACCCCGATAAGTCGCTCGCAAATCAGAAATTCGCGCAGGGCGACGTAGTGGATACCATTATAAAGTGCGCCAACGGCGAGACGATAAGCATAAAACTCGACACGACTTTGCCGAGATATTATTCGAGAGAACTCATAGTAAACGGTACTAAGGGATATTGCAATCAGGAAAGCAATATAATAATGTTTGACGGCGACCCCGAAATGGAGAAGTATTACGACGCGAAACTGACCGTTAAAGACAATCTGAACTGCGCGGAGAAATATACGGACTATTTGCCCGACGTATGGCGTAATATGACCGACGAGGAACGCCAACTCGGACACGGCGGCATGGACTACATTATGATGAAAGAGTTTATAAAAGCCGCTTTGGAAGGAACGGAAATGCCCATAGACGTATACGACGCCGCCTCATGGGCGAGCGTTACGGCTTTGTCCGCAGAATCGATCGCCGAGGGCGGTACTATGAAATCTATTCCCGATTTTACCTGCGGTAAATGGGTCAAGAGAAAGAGAAAGGACGTTTTCGACCTCGACAAGAAGTAAAACCGAACATAAACAACGTAAAACGACGTGCGATTGAAATGAGTTACGAAATAAGTAGAAAAATACACCTTGATTTTCATACAAGCCCCGATATAGACGGGATAGGCTCGAAATTCGACAAAAAGCAGTTTCAGAACGCCTTAAAAAAGGCGAACGTGCAAAGCATTACGCTTTTTGCGAAATGCCACCACGGATATACTTACTATCCGTCGAAAGTCGGTAAAATGCACCCGCATCTTAAATTCGACCTTTTGGGCGAGCAGATAAAAGCCGCTCATGAAATCGGCGTTACGGCTCCGATTTATATTCCCGTGGGTTGGAGTCACCTCGATTCCGAAAACCATCCCGAATGGTGCGCCGTAAACTACTACACGAAAAAGAGGGAGTATTACGGTTGCGATAAGGAAAACGAAAACGAGCCG
>CALGVF010000036.1 GCA_937920115.1 uncultured Clostridia bacterium | reverse complement strand
AAAAAAAGGCTTACACACTTTTCCTTTTTTTTAAGAAGTGTGGTATAATAAAAAGGAAGTAAAAAACATGGAAGAAATCAGACAAATGGCAAAGAGAAAAGAACCCACAAACGGCGAAATAATGGCAAAAGAAATCATAGCAAAGTATAAGCCCAAGACCGTCGAAGATATGCAGAACGCCCTTAAAGATATATTCGGACCGATGTTCGAAGCCATGCTCAACGGAGAAATGGATAACCATTTAGGTTACGATTCCAATGATCACGGGGCAAAAACAACTGAGAACAGAAGAAACGGGTATATAGAAAAGACGGTCAGAACAAGTCAGGGAAACGTAGAAATAAAAGCACCTCGAGATAGGGACGGAAGTTTTGAACCGCAAGTAATACCTAAACGCAGTCGGGACGTTTCGGGCATAGAAGATAAGGTTTTGGCTATGTATGCAAGGGGTATGAGCCAAAGGGATATATCGTCTACTATAGAAGATATATACGGGTTCACGTTGTCGGCGGAAAAGATATCCGACATAACCGACAGGGTTCTGGATGAACTTAACGAATGGCAGAACAGGCATCTAAAAAAGGTGTATGCCTTTGTATTTGTGGACTGCATGTATGTAACGATAAGAAGAGACTACGAAGTAAAAGAAACGGCAGTATATACCATTTTAGGCTATGATTTACAAGGCAAAAAGGATATTTTGGGGCTTTGGCTGAATGAAACGGAAAGTAAAAACGTATGGATGCAGATATTTGACGAGATAAAGAAACGCGGCGTAGAAGAGATATTTTTCATATCTATGGACGGCGTAAGCGGGCTTACCGACGGTGCAAAATCCATATTTCCGAACGTTATCGTTCAGCGTTGTATCGTCCATTTGATACGCAATTCCGTTAAATACATACCGACTAAGGACTACAAAGCCTTCACTGCAAACCTTAAAAAGATATACGGAGCGCCATCGCTCAAAGCAGCCGAAAACGAGTTTGAAAAGTTTAAGCAAACCTGGGCAATGTACCCGGGAGCGGTTGACGTATGGGCGAGGAATTTCGAATACATCGCTCAGTTGTTTGATTATGGCAGTGCGATTCGTAAAGTTATGTATACTACAAATGCGGTGGAGAGCGTACATTCGAGTTTCCGCAAGGTAACGAAACAAGGCGCCTTCCCGAACGAAAACGCCTTGCTTAAATTGCTCTATTTGAGAATCACTGAATTGTATGCGAAATGGAACGGTTCGAGCGTTCAGAATTGGGCAATGGTCAGGAACCAACTTATGGTCAATTCTAAGTTCCAAACGCTTATGCAAAAGTATGAAAATTTAATCTGACGAAAAAAACTTACACACTTTTCTTGACATTCCCTTTTACATTAAAAAAAGACTGCGTATTTATCTTTTTCGGATAAATTTGCAGTCTTTATTTTTTTGCTATATTTTTACAGTCCTTTTTGAAATGAACTAATAACTAAATTCTTTCGCTTTTAATGAGTTTGCCGTAATATTTCGGCTTTCTCATAAAGGTTATGCCGTGCTTTTTAAGTATCGCGTATACGATAAAGAAAATCGCTACTACGCCTATAAGCGACGGTATTAAAATCAGAAGCCAAACGGGAATATCGCCGACCTTGACGTCGCTCCACATTTTGTTGAGGTCTTTAAGTTCGCCTTTTGACAGAGTAGTCATAAGCGCGCATCTGTCAACCGTCGATTTTTCTGGATATTGCGTGGTAAGTTGTCTGCCGAGATTGTCGGTCGAAGTGTATACGATAACTTTTCCGTCTTCGGTTTTATAGTCGTCCGAAATATTCGTAAAATAGTACGAATAATCTATGGGAACATAGCCGAGTTCGTTCGCTTCTTCTTCGTCCGTAGTTAGTTCGTAGGTGTCGAGAAGTCTGTCGAAAACGTCGTCTCCCGCTATCGGGCTTACGTAACCTATATAGTCCATATTAGATATTGCGGACTCGGGCGAGGAGATAAAGTTTACGAACTTCTGAGCGAGTTCTTTGTTCGCACCCTTAGGCATGACCCATGCGTCGAACCAGATATTACTGCCTTCCTTAGGAACAGAGTAGTAAAGAGTTGCTCCTTCCATTTCGTCCGCTGTATCGAGCGTGTACGCGGCGTCTCCCGACCATGCGAAGTTTATCGCGATTTTGCCCGAAGCCATGTCCTTTTTACCGCTGTCTACCTCGAATCCGAAAACGTTGTGTTTGAGGACTTTAAGAGTTTCGCTCACTTTATCAACCGTCTTTATATCGGAATCGGGGAATAATTTACATACTTCCGAATACTTGTCGGGAGAAAGTTCCTTTATTTCCGCAAACTCTTCCGAAAATTTGGTATTTACGTTGTTAAATACCTTTATTAAAACCGATTGATATTCGCTTTGCGTGAGTTTTCCGCTTTCCCACATTTGGCGAAGTTTTATAAGTTGTTCGCTGTATACGTTTCCTACCGCCAACGCGTATGTGTCTCTGATACTGTCTTTGATTGTTCCGAGGTTTTTGTAATACGCCTCCCACGGAAGATGCCAAGTGTTTGCTTCCAACGCTTCTTCGAGTTCTATGCCGTTCATAGAGGAAATATCTATGTTTTTGTCGGCGTTTACTTCGAGGAGTTTTTCGGGGTTATATACGAAACCCATGGTACCCCACATATAACAGACAGCGTATTCCGACCACTTTTTGGTCTCTTTTGTAACGTAGTCTTCTTCGTTTTTGGAATTGAAAAGGTCTTTTATAAAGCCCGAAGCGTATTCGTTGAAGTTGTCTATTTTGTCGTAAACCACGTCGCCGTTGTCGTCGAAATTTACGTCGTAAGTCTCCAACATATCTTCGTTTATCATTCTCTGAATCATATAATCGGAAGGACAAACGAGGTCGTAAGCGTAGGTGTACTTACCGTCTTTACCTTTTTTCTTCGTGAGTTGCAACTCGTTGTACATATTTTCGAGCGTTCCGAAAGTTGAGTAGTTGACTTTTACGTTCAACCCCTCTTTTTTCATTTCTTCCTCGAACGCTTCGATAATATCGAACGTTTCCCATTCTTCGTTAAATTCCGAAATATATTCTTCGGCATTGTATATGTTGAGTTCGATTACCTTGTTGTTATCCGCTTTCGTCGCACCGCCTAAAACGAGTACGGAAAACGGGATAACGACTGCCGAAAGTAAGGCTATAAGCCGTTTAACGGTTGTTTTCATTCTTTTTACGCCTCCTTGAAGCAGATACGTTCTGAATGACGAGTATCAAAATCATAAGAACGAATATCAGAGTAGACAACGCTCTTAAAGCGGGTACGGAAGATCCCTTTCCGCCTTTCGCGTAAGCGTCGAAAACGTACGTCGAAATGGTGTCGAACGTCGGCGGGCGGGTAAACGTTGTGATTATATAATCGTCGAGAGATAAGGTAACGGCGAGCATAAAGCCGCTGAATATACCGGGGAGTATTTCGGGGATAATTACCTTGAACAACGCTTTCGTCGGGCTTGCTCCGAGGTCCAACGCCGCTTCGTATAAGTTGCCGTCGAGTTGTTTAAGTTTCGGAAGTACCGAAAGGTAAACGAACGGGAAGCAGAGAACGATATGTCCGATTAAAAGCGAAGCATAGGTTCTGCCGAACGCAAACATCGAACATACCAACGCGATGGAAATCGCCGTTACTATTTCTGCGTTTATGACGGGTATCTGAGTTAAAGCGTTCAACGCTCCCTTGACTTTTCTTTTCGAGTAAAAGGTTCCTATCGCTCCGATTGTGCCGAGAATAGTCGAGCATACCGAAGCGAGCAGGGCGAGAATTACCGTGTTTAAAACGGTCTGCATTATCGACTTGTCGGTAAAGAGTTGCTGGTAAAGTCCGAAGCCCCATTTTTTCGACCATATTCCTATGGACTGAGAGAGGTTGAACGAATATACCGTCAGGAGAATAATCGGAGCGTAGATAAACGCCAACGAAAGTACAATGTATGTAATTTTTATTATCTTTTTTACCATAATCCGCCTCCTCTCGTATTGACTTCTTCGTCCGAAAATTTACGCGTTATGAGCATCGTTATGAATATCAGCACAAGGAGTATCATTGCGATAGCCGAACCCGCATGCCAATCGAACATAGTCGAGAACTGATCTTCGATAAGTTTACCGATAATCGTTACGTTGCCGTTGCCCAAGGTGTCCGATACGACGTAACTCGTGGTTGTCGGTAAAAGAACCATGGTAATCGCAGAAACGATACCGGGAGCGGAAAGGGGAATAACGACCTTGAAAAAGGTCTGAACGCTGTTTGCTCCCAAGTCCTGCGAAGCCTCGATAAGATTTTTATCCAACTTGATAAGCACGGTGTACAAGGGAAGAATGGTGAACGGAAGATAGTCGTAAACCATACCTATAACGGTGTTGACCATGCTGAGTTTGCTCGACTTATACAAGCCGATTTTAAAGAGCAATTCTTTCATTGCCGCCGTTCTTAAAACGAAATTTATCCACATGGGGAGGATAAAGAGCATAAGGACAACGTTTTTCCATTTCATTTTGGAGCGGGCGAGAATGTACGCTACGGGGTACGCAACTAAAAGGCATATCACCGTAGTTATTATCGCCAAGCCGAAACTGACGTAAATCGCGCGGATATTAGCCGAACTTCCGAAGAAATAAACGAAGTTTTCGAACGAAAACGAGAAATAGGCTATATCGTTCGTCGTCGGTTCGTGAGTTTCGACGGTAAATGCGTATAAAACGATTAACAAAAGCGGAAGAACCACGAAAAACAACATAAACACGCCGTAGGGTATTCCGAGTTGTTTTCTCGAAAATTTGAGTGCTTTCATTTTATTTGTTTACCGCCTTTAACTTTAATCTGATTTTATCTTTCGGAATTTTTACCGAAACTCTGTCGTTTTCGTTCCAGGTGTACTCGGTGTCCACGACGAAATCTTCTTCCTCTTCGTCCGTTCTGATTATAACCTGATAGTGGTCGCCCTTGTATACTATCTGAATAATAGTTCCCGCAGCGTCGCCGTCCTCGTCGTTGTCGATTATTTCTATATCTTTAAGTCCTACCTCAACGGTTACGTCCGTATCGGTAAGGTCGATTTTTTCGCCGTCGGCGGTAATGAGGTAGCCCTCTTCGTCAAGGGTGGAGTTTTCGTAGAGTTGAGTGACGTCGCACTCGAATTCACCGTCCGCGAAGCAAACGGTATTCTTTTTGGTGATATATCCGTCGTAGCGGTTGCAGTCAAACTCTTTCGCCATTATATGAATGTCGTCGGGGCGTATAATTACCGAACATTTTTCTCCGACTTTTCTTTCGATGGTGTCCTGAACGACGATTTCGGTCTTTCCTACCATGAAAATCATTTCGTAGTGAACGCCTTTGAAAATAGAAGAAGTAATAACGCCGTTTACCTGTCCTTTGCCTTCGTCTACAAGGAAAACGTCCTCGGGACGAACGACGACGTCCACTTTTTCGTTCTTCGGGAAATCGTCCACGCAGTCGAAAATCTTGTTTATGAAACGTACTTTTTTCTCGCCGACCATAGTTCCCGAGAAGATATTGCTTTCGCCTATGAAGTCTGCTACGAACGCGTTTTTAGGCTCGTTGTAAATGTCTTTCGGGGTGCCGATTTGCTGAATCGCCCCGTCTTTCATTACGACTATCGTGTCGCTCATGGTAAGAGCCTCTTCCTGATCGTGCGTAACGTATATAAACGTAATGCCGAGTTTATCGTGCATCGCTTTCAGTTCGAGTTGCATGTCCTTACGCATTTTGAGGTCGAGGGCTCCGAGCGGTTCGTCGAGAAGCAGTATTTCGGGTTCGTTTACGATAGCCCTCGCGATTGCGATACGCTGTTGCTGACCGCCCGAAAGGGTAGTGACGTCTCTTTTCTCAAACTCTTCGAGATCTACGAGTTTTAAAACTCTCGAAACCTTTGCGTCGATTTCCGCTTTCGACATTTTCTGAACTTTCGTAACGGTTTTCCCGTCGGGAGTTTCGTAGGTGTTTCTGAACTTTTTTAGTTTAAGTCCGAACGCGATATTGTCGTAAACGTTTAAATGCGGGAAAAGAGCGTAACGCTGAAAGACGGTGTTTATCGGTCTTTCGTAAGGCGGTACGTTCGTTATGTCTTTACCGTTTAATAAAATCTGTCCTTTCGTCGGCATCTCGAAGCCCGCAATCATTCTGAGCGTCGTCGATTTTCCGCAGCCGGACGGACCTAAAAGGGTAACGAATTCGCCTTTTCTTACGTAGAGGTTCATATTCTCCACTGCCTGCTCGCCGTCGAATATTTTTTCGACGCCGATGAGTTCGATGATTTTTTCTTCCTTTTCCATAGTCTGTCTCCGTTTAAAAAGTCGGCGGCGTGGCTACCCATATAAATTTAGCCACCCTGTCCGTGTTGTTTTCTATATAATGTTCCTTAGAGGCGGAGTAGTAAAAACTCTCGCCTTTGTTAGCCTTGTATTTTTTTGCTCCCAAGTGAATTATAACCGTACCGCTTAAAACATACCCGAATTCTTCGCCCTCGTGCGGAACGTCGGGTTCGGTGCTTTTTTTCGGCATAAGTTCGACGAGTACGGGTTCCATTTCGTTTTTCTGCGAGTTCGGAACTAGCCAATTAAGCGTGTACTGAGCCGTCTCTTTTTCGATAAATTCCTGTTCTTTAAAGACTATCTTTTCCTCGACTTCATCGCCGAAAAAATCTTTGAGATTAGTGCCGAGTGCAGACAGAATATCGCAAAGCGTCGCAATCGACGGGCTTGTCAACTCGTTTTCGAGTTGGCTTATATAGCCTTTCGTCAGTTCGCATCTGTTCGCGAGTTCTTCCTGCGTCAAATCGCATTGCAATCGAAGTTGCTTGATTTTATTTCCTATTTCCATTTTCACACCTGCGTTTTCGGGTATTTTCGCAATACTAAACAAAAAGTTTACAAGGCTTAGCAAAATTAAACCAAAAGTTTAAAAGGGTTAGCAAATTTAAACTTAAAGTTTAGCAAAAGTAAACGCAACGGTGACCATTATACATATATCGCTATTTGTTGTCAAACGTTTTAAAAGCATTTTTCGACATTTTTTTTATTTTTGTGTTATCGTGCGTTTTCTCGGCATAAAATTATACAGTCAAACGGGAGTTTTCGCACTTTTTCGACGTTTTCTCCCGTTGCGAAGAGAAAACAGAGTGGTATAATCGAGGTGTAAAAGATGAGAGGGGAAAAAAAGTTTTTCTTGTGTCTGGCGGCGCCTATCGCAGTTATCGTAATTTGTTTGATACTTTTAAGCGTAACGGGAGGATACGCGATTTATACGGCGAATACGAATAA
>CALGVF010000035.1 GCA_937920115.1 uncultured Clostridia bacterium | reverse complement strand
CGCGTCACCGATACGGTTGCTTGACGTAGATAAAAAACGACGGAAATCTTCCGTCGTTTTTGTGGTGCTGCTGATCGGATTTGAACCGATACGGTATTTCTACCGAGGGATTTTAAGCCCCTCGGGGTTATACACGCCCACTATATATTGTTATCCACAATTTTAAAAATAACAATATATAGTAGATTTTTTAACCATAAAATTTAGTCCCAAATCAGTCCCAACTTTTTACTCGTTTTATATGAGCCATTTCCCGCCTTTGTCGGACGTTCTACCTTTTATAACCGCTTTGATTTTTAATTGTTTAATAATGTTATCTATCGTGTTTTTCGAGTAGCCGCTTTTACTCATCAAATCCTTTCTTTTTATATATGGATCAGTCAAGATTAAATCATACACAATTTTTTCTTTTTCGGACAGTTTTACTTCCCCGGTTACTTCCCCAGTTTCTTCCTTAGTTCTCGCAAAACCGGTTGTATCAAACGGTATTGTAACTTTAATAAAATCGCCCTCGAAAGCGTATGCCTTTTCACCATATTCTTTTACAATCAGCGGCACGCCATGTCCCGATTGTTCCACAATTCCGCATGCCATAAAAATACGCATCAACTCTTTGTTGACAGGACGACTTTCTCCTCGTAAAAATTGTTCTTTTGTCATTCCGCTCGGAATTCCGCCTATTGAAACAATTTCCATTCTATCTTGAAATACATATATCGCAGGCGACGTTCCTTGTTTCCAATCGTTATGAACGCATGCGTTAGTAAGCCTCAAAGATAATCGTAATTCGCGCGACATATTTTCGTGCGAATCACATTGCAAAATTTACAGCTGATAGCCTGTACACCGTTATTGATTTAATTTATTTACAACAAAAAGAGGAAGACTTACTCGTCTTCCCCGTTTTGTCAAAATGGTTGTAAAAACGCTTCATTCTACTTTTCTTGCCTACAACAGAAAAACTAATCGCTTTACAATTTCTATTCCTCGCTCACGACTTCAACGCTATCGGACGAAGAATTTATCGGCATTTATCGAGTGAAGTCGAAGTCGCAATGACTAAGAAATTCTTTCGCCATGAGGGTCGCTCCCATCTGGTTCGGGTGAACTCTGTCCCACGCTATAATCGAGGAATGTTTATATTTGCAAAAATCATTGTATAACGCCTGAAAATCTATAAGTTTACAGCCGTGCTTTTTCGCAAGTTTCTTGCATACCGACCCGTATTCGTCCATGCGTTTTCTCATCATATCTTCGCCGTTCGGTTCGATATAATAAGGCGTGCAAATGAAAATCCCTTTGACTTTACCCTTGACCTTTAAAATCATTTCCTCGACGTTTTTTTCGTACTCTTCGGGCGTTACCGCATAATCTCTGCATGCGGGAGTGTCGAACTGCCGCCAGACGTCGTTTATTCCTATACAAATCGAAACCCATTGCGGGTTCAGTTCCACGACGTCGCGGTCAAACCTCGCCAAAAGATCTCTGCTCGTATTTCCGCCGATTCCCGAATTTGTTATCCTTATATTCAACTCGGGGTACCATGCGACGAGCATATTCTCGATCACTCTGACGTAACTTCTTCCGACGTTGTCGAACAACCCTTCTCCGACGGGGCTAACGCTACCCATATCTGTTACGGAATCGCCTGCAAATACTACTCTGTCATAATTTTCAAATATCATAATTTTCTTCTCCTTTTTAATTTGTAACAATATTTAAAGAGTGACGCCCGTTTTGTAAAAGGCTATCTCTCTTATATCTTCGCTTTTACATCTTGTTTCACCGTTAATCGTGGCGATAATCGACTTATAGAGGGCTTTTTCGTCCATTTTGTAGGCGTCGAAATCTATCCAATTACTCTTCTTTTCGGCTAAATAATCGTTACTCGCTATTTTAAATGTCGGTACGAAAGTCGAAAACGGCGTGCCTCTGCCCGTAGTGAAAAGCACTATCTGACAACCGCTCGCGGCAAGAGCCGTCGCCGCTATAAGGTCGTT
>CALGVF010000034.1 GCA_937920115.1 uncultured Clostridia bacterium | reverse complement strand
ATTTTTTGAGGCGTCTTTATCTTTCAAATGGCTATATTTTAAAATGAACGGGACGCCTTATTCTTAAAAATGCAAGCATTTTTAAGAGTTCTACAAGGGCGCCGTCCCCTACGGCAGAACTCAATAAATTGTCAATTCTAATAAAAAATTGTTTTTAATCTTATTTTTCTATTTTTTAATGTTGTACAAATCATCGAAATAATCAACCTATACGGCATTTTATTTTGAAATCGTAGGGGACGGCGCCTCGACGTCCCGCTTTTTGTTTTTTACAGCCACTTTTTACATGTTCTTTTTACAGCCGTTACAACCTTTGCAACCCGCTGAATTTTCGTTCTTTTTACTGCCGCAACCGCCGCAATTTTCGCAAGTACGGTAAGTTGCCGTTTCGGCGTTTTCCTCGGCCTCTTCGTCCTCGTCTTCCATTTCACGCATAAACTCGTCGTAGACCTCGCTCAAAAGGTCGTCGTCGGTTACGGGAAGCAACGTTTCGTCTCTGCCCTCTCCCGACAACTTGAAAATCACTATTTCGTCGGGGTCGATACCCTCTTTGGGTTCGGCAGGCTGAAAAAATACGAACCATTCGTCTTTATACTCGATAGTTCCTATATGAAAAAATCTCACGACGTTGCCGTCGTCGCCCGTCAAAGCGACCGTTCCGTCGTCTTTTTCGGTATTGTCAAAATAATTTTCGCTCATTTATACTCCGTTTTTCATTCTTCTCAGGTAGTCTTCCAAAATGTACGAGGCGGCTATTTTATCTATTACGTCTTTTCTCTTTTCCCGCCGCATATCCGCTTCAAGCAAAAGTTTTCTCGCTTCTTTCGTAGAAAAACGTTCGTCCTGACAAACGACTTTTATATCCGTCGCTTGCTTTAACTGCTCTATAAATTCTTTTGTTTTAATAGTCTGTTCCGACTCTCTGCCGTCGAAATCGAGGGGCAGACCGCAAACTATCGTTTCGGCGTATTTACTCTTCGCGAGTTCCGCAAGATACGCTATATCTTTTGAATAACCTTTTCTCCAATAGGTTTCCAAAGGCATCGCCATCTCGTTGAAGGGGTCTGAAATCGCCACTCCTACTCTTTTATCGCCTATATCGAAGGCAATTATTCTTCCCAAGTTTTTACTTCCTTTGCTTTTAATTCTATACTCTTATTGTAACACATATTTATGTTTTTTACAAGTATAAAAAAGGTTGTTTTGTGACGAGGAGTATATTATTCGACAAATTACGCATAATAATATCAGCCGAAAAAATTTAGTTTCGGTAGCCGAGGGAGATTTGAACCACATTAAGTTTTAACGGTGCAAAATTTGTAAAATCG
>CALGVF010000033.1 GCA_937920115.1 uncultured Clostridia bacterium | reverse complement strand
CCGCCGCCGATAGCCATCGAACGTTTGCTTCTGTCGAAATAGCACGAAGTGAAGAAGTTAAGTCCCGACAGGGCGAACAATACGAGGAACGCTCCGAGGTTCAGAAGCAAAAGATTTCCGTACGTCAGACCTAATTCCGTACCGACGATTGCAAGGCATACGCAACTTGTAGCGGTCGTTAAGGCGAACATTGCGAAGAGCGAACCTACAAGGTATACCGCCTGAGTGAATACGACCGTTTTTCTCTTCGTCGAAGTGGATAAAACGTAAGCCATAGAGCCGCTGTCGACTTGTCCCGAAATAAGGTTGTTTGAAGCCATAATCATATAGATTATCGGGAGAAGTAAGCCTGCGAGTTTATAGAATATCGAACCTACGATAAGAGTGTAGAGGTCGGCTTGCCCGATTTCTTCGAGAGCGTCGCTGACTTCTTTCGGAAGCGAGTCCAAAAGGCTTCCCGCAATGTCTTTCGTCAAGTCGGTTTTCGTTTTTTCGACCGCCGCTTTGTATTCGGCTTCCGACGAGTAAACTCCCGAATCGTAGTCCTTTTTAACTTCCGCGAGTTCGTATTCGAGACGGTTCGCATAAGTTATAACGGTATTTCTCGCAAGTTTCTTTACGTTTTCGTAATTGTAGCCGAAACCGTCGTATTTTTCTTTCGTAACGCCGTAAGAGGAGAGATTTTCAAGCATTTCGTCGACGGCTTTCTGCGAAGTAATATTCAGGGCGAGGAAAGTCGCGCTCGCTTTTTCCGCTCGGTCGGAAACGTAACCCGTTCTTTCGGCGGAAGTAACGTAGTCTTCGCCTTTATTCTGTAAGGCGTTAGATACGAGCGACGCCGCGTCGTAAGTCGCGAGAATATCGTCCGTTTTTGAAATATACAGGTTGTATAATTCCTTGCTGTCGTCCTTTATAAGTTCGGGGTTAAGGGCGAATATGGAAACGCCGAGTATTTCTTTCGCTTCGTCTCCGTCCGATTTGTAGCCGAGCGAGACTGCCTTTTGTTCGGCGTGGGTTTTAACTGCCGTCGCCGCTGCGGTATAGTATTTTACAGCCGCGGCTGTCTGAGCGTCGGCAGCGTTCATTCCGCCCGCAACCAACGTCGCGACCGTCTGCATATATTCCACGCCGTCGAACGCCATTACGAACTCTTTATCGAAAACTTCGAGCGATTCGTCGGCGATAGAGTAGTAGTTTATCGAACGTTCTTCTAATGCCGAGTCTATTTCTTTTTGAATTATCGTGTCTTCTATGGCGTTTTTGGTATCGCCGATATTGCCGCTTCCGCTGATTAACATAACGCACGCGAGCATAAAACATACCGCGAAGGTTATAATCGACCACATAACGCCGTTTGCTTTGCAAGATTGTTTGAATAACGCTTTACTGAACATTTTTTAAGTCCTCCCGTTTAGATTTTAATACTTCTTTGAAATGTTTTTCTAATGTGTATGGTATTTCCGAAATGAATTTTACGTCGTAGCCGTTAAGGGTTTTAAGAAGTTTCGCGGTGTCGTCCGCTCCTATTTTAATCGTCGCCTGATTGTAAATATCCTGCGTTCTCGTTACCTTGTACGGTTCTTTAAGGAAATTTCTATAATCTCTTTCCGAGTTGAATTCGATTTTAAATTCTTTTTCGGCGGGGTTGTTTATGAGATTCATATCGCACACGTCTATGATTCGTCCGTCGTTTATCAAAGCGACTTTGTCGCACGTTCCTTCGAGTTCCTCGAAGTTATGACTGCTCATAAATATCGTTTTGCCCTTTTTGTGTTCTTCCTTGATAATGTCGAGGAAGGTCGCTCTCATTAAGGGGTCGAGACCCGTCGTGGGTTCGTCGAGAACGATTATCGGAGCGTCGTTCATAAGGGCGGCGACGAGGGCGGTTTTCTGTTTCATACCCTTGCTCATTCGTTTGAGATTAGCCCTCGGGTCGAGTTGCAATCTTTCTATGAGTTCGTTTGCATAACTCATATCGCCGAGTTTTAAAAATTCCTTTTGCGAATTGAGGAAATCTACGCCCGTTTTAAGGTCGGGGAACGCGATTTCGCCGGGGACGTAACCGACGTTTTTTATAATTTCGCTCGAATGTTCCCACGAGTTGAGACCGTTCACTCTCGCTTCGCCTTCCGTCGGTTTGATAAAGCCGAGAATGCTTCTTATCGTCGTCGTTTTTCCGCTTCCGTTAGTTCCGACGAAGCCGACCATCTCGCCTTCTTTTATGCTGATATTAACGCCGAATACGCCTTTGCCGTATCCGTAGTCCTTAGTCAGATTTTCAACTTCTATAACGTTCATTTAATCGCTCCTTTGAAATCTTTGTCTTCCTTGTAGAATTTCATGAAATAGTCTTGCAGACTTTCTTTTCTGTTGCTGAATTTATCCACTTCGACTTCCGACAGATAACTTATCGTCTTGTTTAAATCTTCGTCTTCTATCGACACCGAAATTTGTTTTTCTTTGTCGTCGAGCAGTATTAAAGATTTTATTTCAGAGGAATTCTTTAAAAATTTCTTCTTGTCGTCCTCGGTTTTGAAGTCGACCGCGTAGTATTTTTTAGAAGCGTGTTTAAGGTCGTTTGCGATAAACTCGGAAACTATTTTGCCGTCTTTTATAATGGCTATTCTGTCGCAGGTGTTGTCGATTTCCGAGAAAATATGGCTCGAAAGCAATATCGTTTTGCCTCTTTCCTTTTCCTTATGGATAAAATCTACGAATCTTTCCTGCATAACGGGGTCGAGTCCGCTCGTAGGCTCGTCGAGAATGAGAACTTCGGGGTCTGACATAAACGCGGTGACTACCGCGAGTTTTCTCTTTACGCCGAGACTCATTCGCTTGACGTCGCAAAGCAGAGACGCTTCGTCGAGTTCAAAGAGGTCGCTGAGCATTTTAAGCCGTTCTTCGTTTTTTATGCCCGTGAGATCCTGCATCATTTTAATAAATTCTTTGCCCGTAAGCCCTGCGGGTAGGGCGATTTCGCCGGGGATATATCCTACTTTTTTCAGCACTTCGTAATACTTCTGAAAAGTCGGTTTCCCTAAGATTTCGACTTTGCCTTTGTCGGGTTTGGAAAAGCCCATGAGGTGCCTTATCGTCGTGGATTTTCCCGCTCCGTTCGGACCTAAAAAGCCGAACACTTCGCCTTTTTCGACGTGGATGCTGACGTCGAACACGCCGCGTCCGTATCCGTAGTCTTTGGTAAGCCCTTCAACGTTGATAATGTCGTTCATTGTTACCTCCCGAAAATTTATTTCAACATTGTTGACATTTTTTATAAATCAAAGTATAATAAGTTCAAAAGAAAAAGTTAAGAACAGTATGAGCAACGGTGTTGAAATATCGACGTTGTTTGTGAAAATGTTAAAAAAGGTAATATGAAAGTAAGAAATATAAACAATTCGTCCGTAAAAACCCGCTCGCTTATCAAATCGACTTT
>CALGVF010000032.1 GCA_937920115.1 uncultured Clostridia bacterium | reverse complement strand
AGGACTTCACGGACGAAGAATGGGACACATACAGGAGCCGTAAGGTCGGTTTCGTCTTTCAGAGTTATAATTTAATACCGCATCAGACGGTCATAGAAAACGTTGAAACGGCGTTGACGATAAGCGGCGTGGGCAGGGAAGAACGCAGAAAACGGGCGATAGACGCCCTTGTAAAAGTCGGACTTTCCGAGCATTTAAGGAAAAAACCGTCGCAACTTTCGGGCGGCGAAATGCAGAGAGTGGCGATAGCGAGGGCGATTGTAAACGACCCCGAAACGATACTCGCGGACGAGCCTACGGGGGCTCTCGACAGTAAAAACAGTGAAATTATAATGAACCTTCTGAAAGAAATTTCAAAGGACAGGCTCGTTATAACGGTTACGCACAACGACGAACTCGCTAAAAAATACGCTACGCGAACGATAAAAATGCGTGACGGCGAGATAGAATCCGACTCTAATCCTTACGACGGAAAGTCGGTTAAGGAAAATGCGAGCGGCGAAAGGGCTAAAACGAAGAAAGAACGCTCGTTTATGTCCTACGGACTTGCCGCCAAACTCAGTTTTAAAAATCTCGTAAACAAGAAGGTCAGAACGATACTGACTTCTGCGGCGGCGGCTATCGCCGTACTCGGAATTTCGCTCGTCGTGGCGTGTACGAACGGCTTGAATACATTTGTGAGTAAAGTTCAGAAAGACTCTATGAGCAGTTTTCCCGTCACGGTAAGCAACAACTATTTAAACGACCTTTCGGTATATATAAATCAATTTATAGGCTCGTATGAAAACGGCGGCATCACTTCGTCCTCGATAACTTCGGGGAGCGTAGCCGTCGGAACGAATAAGGGCAACGAAAAGGGGAGCGTTCTTTTAAACAGAACGCTGAAAGAGGCGACCGAGAATGCGAGTGCGACGAAAAAGGCGATAGATCAAGACTACGTTGACTATATAACGGACAATATCGACCCCAAAAGAGTTTCGGTCGTTATGGAACGGCAGGTCTCGAAAAAGGTGTACAAGTCGGTCGAACTTCCGTATAAAAGTATTTCGATAGACGGTGAACCTGTTAATAAATATTACAATTTCCTTGTAAACACGGCGGATCAATGGACTTGTTTGCCGAGCGGTAACGTGGTAGAGGAGCAGTACGAAGTGGTCGCGGGCAAATATCCCGAAAATTATAACGAACTCGCTTTGGTCGTCGATAAAAACTCGGCTATAACCGACTCTATGATGGTTGCGTTTTTCATAGACGTGAAGGCTTCTATGCTCGAAGATACGGATAAAACCGTTACGGACGGGTATTCTTACGAGGATATTTTCAACAAATACGGCAAGTTCAACCTCGTTTTAAACGACGATTATTACGTTAAAAACGACGAAAACGAATTTATAGAGAAGTCGATAAGTTTCAGAGAATATCTCAATAAATTGTGCAACACGATTGAGACTAAAAACTCGTGGGAGTCTGAAAATTACGCTCCGAAATCTGACTCTTGGTATGCGGAAAGGGGCGAAAAATCGTTAAAAAATTACGTCGGCGAAAGTCTCGCGGGGTCGTTGAGATTATACAACGCCTTAGACGAAAGAAATATCGGCAAGTCTGAATCGAATATCAAGTCTACCGAACTGAAAGTCACCTGCATACTGAAACTGAAAGAGGACGTTCAGTACGGAATGTTGTCTACGCCGATATGTTATACGGAAAAACTCAACGACTACATAATCGAAAATTCGGCGGTATCGGAAGTCGTCGCCGCTCAGAAAAACAGCGAAAATACGAACGTGACCTATCGGTATTCGTATAATTCCGACGGCAGTAAGACTAAAACTCAGAATACGTTTACGAATTTAACGGCGACTCTCGGAACGCAAGGTTACGCGGAATTGCCGACGAAAATCAAGTTTTACCCGAACAAGATAGAGGATAACGACTATCTGATAAGCGTACTCGATAAATACAACTTAAAAGCAGACGGAACGAAAAAAGACCTTTCCGAACAGATAAGGTACGTTGACAACGTAAGTTCGATAATGTCGCTCGTAAGGATTGTTTTAGGCGGTGTGAGCGGAGTATTGATTGCTCTTACGGCTGTTTCGCTTGTTGTTTCGGCTATAATGATAGGAATAATCACCTATGTGTCGGTAATAGAGCGGGTAAAAGAGATAGGCGTGCTTCGGGCGGTCGGAGCGAGAAAAAAGGACATAGTGCGACTATTTGTAACCGAGACGGGCATAATAGGACTTCTCTCGGGCGTAATGGGGCTTTTAGTAACGTTTATCGCGGAAATTCCGCTGAACGCGATATTGAAGTCCGTGACGGGGATAGGTTCGCTTGTATTTTTGAATTGGTGGCATATACTCGTTCTGATAGGAATTTCGGTATTCATAACGATAGCGGCAGGCTTTATTCCGTCGCTCCTAGCGAGCAAGCAAGACCCCGTGAAGGCACTCAGAAGCGAATAGTATATCGAGTTGTATTTTGCTTTTGTCTTTCGTAATAAAATTCTTTATGCATGCTTCCTCCTTCGGGGGAAGTGGCAAAATTGAGCGTAAGCGAGATTTTGACGATAGGGGACAATAAAAACGTTCGTTTATTTATCCCCTATCGGCTTGACTTCCATTTCATTCCGTCAACCCACTTCCCCCGAAGGAGGAAGCAAAAATCTCGACATTTCCTCCGCTTCAACGGAGGAATTTACCCCCGAAGGAGGAAGCAATCCTAAAAATTTGAAATAATATGAACAACAAAAAGATAAAACCTAAATTTACAATAGTCGGCTTCGGGAGCGCGTACTTTTCCGTCGCGGTCGTTTCGATTTTGCTTGCGAGCGTGATTTTTTCATTTTTATTCATAGTCTCGGGCGTTTCGGGCGATTCCGTCTCGGATAAAAATTGGTATAAATACCTGAGTTACGTTCTCACCCCGACGGCGATTTCTCTGTCGCTCGTCCTCTTTACGAAAGCGAACGGCGAACGCCTTACGGAAGTCTGTCGGGTAAACAAAACGGGCGTTAAATATTATCTCTACGCCCTGCTTTTAACCGCGGCGACTTTTTTCGGACTGTCGGGACTTAACGGTTATTTTATACGATTTCTGCAAAAATTCGGCTATAAATACCCCGAACAGAGTCTGCCGACCTTCTCGGCGGTCAATATTATTCTCACCGTACTCACCGTATGCGTGATACCTGCCGTCACCGAAGAAGCGTTTTTCAGAGGCGTTCTGACGAGGAGTCTCGGGGGAGCGAATACCGTTATCGCCTGTTTAATCGGCGGTCTGTATTTTTCGCTGTTCCACATGAATCCCGCTCAGACCCCATATCAATTCGTCCTCGGCTTTTGCTATACGCTTCTCGCTTTGAAATCGGGTTCTGTATTTCCTACCGTTATCGCTCACTTCTTAAATAACCTTATTATAGTAATTTTATATTACGCCGCCCCGACTTTCGGCGGTTTTACGGGCATAGCGGGGATAATTACGACCGTTTTGGGTACTGCGGCTACGGCTCTGTTCGTCTTTTTACTGCTTATCGGTAAAAAAGGCGAAGAGGAAAGAGAAAAAGAGGAGTACCCTTACGACTATAAAACGTTTTTCCTGTATTCCGCAATCGGCGTTCTCGCCTGCGTGTTTATTTGGATTTCGGGGCTTGTACAATGATAAAAATACGAATAGTCGCCGTCGGCAGAGTAAAGGAAAAATATTTTTCGGAAGCGGTGAGCGAGTATGGCAAAAGGCTTTCGAGATTTTGCGAATTTTCGCTCGTCGAGGTAAAAGAAGAGAACTACGACAAAACGACCGCCGCGAATATTGAAAAAATACTTTCAGTCGAGGGCGAACGCATAGAAAAGGTGATAAAAGGAACGCCCGTTTGCCTTGCGATAGAGGGCAAAAAACTCTCGTCCGAGGGACTTGCGGAGTTTATAAAGATGAAAATCGACAGGGGCGAGGGCGAAATAACCTTCATAATCGGCGGAAGTTACGGGATAGACGAGCGGATAAAACGCCTGTGTAAAGACAAAATATCATTCTCGGATATGACTTTTCCGCACACATTGGCGAGAGTAATGCTTTCCGAACAGATTTACAGGGCTTTTACGATAATAAACGGAGCGGAATACCATAAATGACGGACGAAAAAATCAAATTTATGAAAGCGGCGATAAAAGAAGCGGACAAAGCCGAAAAAAAAGAAGAAGTGCCGATAGGTTGCGTTATCGTAAAAGACGGCAAAATCTTTACGAGGGCATACAACCTCAGACAGACTAAACGGCTCGCGACGGCTCACGCGGAGATGCTCGCAATAGAAAAAGCGTGCAGAAAACTCGGCGATTGGCGACTCGACGACTGCGAACTCTACGTTACGTTGGAGCCTTGCGCCATGTGTTCGGGGGCGATTGCCAACGCTCGGATAAAGAAAGTATACTTCGGGGCGTACGAACCGAAAGGCGGCGGAGCGGTGAGCAGATTCGACATTCTGACGGGCAGCGGACTCAATCACGTTACCGACTTCGAGGGCGGCGTAATGGAAGAGGAATGTTCGGAAAAGTTAAAAACTTTTTTTAAAACTCGTCGCAAATAGCCCTATTTACTTGATTAAATCGTGAAGATTATATATAATGTATAAGACAAATGAAAACAGCCTTGCGGCTTAGAAACGAATTTCGGAGGAAGCAATGATTACACACAGCACGGAGATTAAACTTTTTGCAGGCAATTCCAACAGGAACTTAGCGGAGGCGATTTCAAAAGAACTCAGAATTCCTTTGAGCGACTGCGAAGTCGGGCATTTTTCGGACGGCGAAACGAGCGTTCACCTCGGCGAATCGGTGAGAGGAAGAGACGTATTCATTATTCAGTCTACCTGTACTCCCGTAAACGAGAACCTTATGGAACTTCTCATAATGATTGACGCGGCAAGGAGGGCTTCGGCAGGAAGAATTACGGCGGTTATGCCTTATTTCGGGTACGCCCGTCAGGACAGAAAAGCGAAGGCGAGAGATCCGATTACGGCGAAACTCGTTGCGGACATTATCACCTCGGCAGGGGCGGACAGAATCCTTACCATGGACTTACACGCCAACCAGATTCAGGGCTTTTTCGATATTCCCGTCGACCACCTCGTTGGCGGACCTATCCTTTATAAATACTTCCAGAAATTCGTTGACGACGATTTCGTCGTCGTATCTCCCGACGTAGGCTCCGTATCGAGAGCGAGAAACGTTGCGGCGAAACTCAACTGTCCCATGGCGATAGTGGACAAGAGACGCCCGAAGGCTAATCAGGTCGAAGTTATGAATATTATCGGCGACGTAAGCGGTAAGACATGCCTTATGGTAGACGATATGATAGACACCGCAGGCACGATTTGTCAAGGAGCGGAAGCGTTGTACAAGAACGGAGCGAAAAAGATATTCGCTTGCTGTACTCACGCCGTTCTGAGCGGACCCGCTATTCAGAGGATACAGGATTCGCATATCGACAAACTCGTAGTTTTAGACACGATACCGCTTCCCGAAGAGAAGAAAATTCCGAAAATCGAAGTACTTTCGGTCGCAAAGGTATTCGCTCAGGCGATAAACATCGTCTACAAAGACGCGAAGATGTCCGATATTTACGAAAAACAGGACAAATAAAGATAAATAAAGTTAAAACAACTGAGAAAAAGATAAGTAGGTTGTCGCTTTGTCGGCGACAACCTTTTATATCGTATAGATTTAGGTTGTATTTGCCTGCCGGTCAATGGTAGTATCTTTTATTAGGAACGTTGAAAACTGTTCAAGGCTTCCTTTTATTAACGGTTTTGGAGTACGCTCTCTCTCGTGATAAAATCTCTTCGGAGAAACGATACGTGTTATCAAAACGGCAGACAACGCTTCCTCCTTCGGGGGAAGTGGCAAAATTGAGCGTGAGCGAGATTTTGACGATAGGGGATAAAAATGTAAAGCGGAACAAAGCAGTGATTTATTGTCCCCTTCCGTCGCTTTCAGCGACACCTTCCCCGAAGGAGACGGCAAAAGGTAAATTGTAGTCAAAACTTCCCCCGAAGGAGGAAGCGAAAGGCTTTTCATAAAGCGGGGAATAAACATAGTGTTCACATGGGACGGCTTCTCGGACAAAATCTTAAAATATATGTATTTTTAAGAACGGGGCGTTCCGAAAAGGAAAAAAGTATGTATTTAGTCGTAGGACTCGGAAATCCGGGTGATAAATATCTTAAAACGCTCCATAATCTCGGTTTTATGGCAGTCGAACTTCTCGCCGAAAAAAACGGCGTAAATTTCGATAAAAAAGGCTTTAACGGACTGTACGGAGTAAAGAATATAAGCGGCGAAAAAGTCATATTTTTAAAGCCGCAAACCTTTATGAATTTAAGCGGCGAAAGCGTCGAGCCTATCGCGGCATACTTTAAAATACCGACCGAAAACATACTCGTGATTTACGACGATATAGACATACCGATAGGTTCGCTCCGCATACGCAAAAGCGGCTCGTCAGGCACCCATAACGGAATGAGGAACGTGACGAAAATGCTCGGAACGGAAAATTTTCCGAGAGTGAGAATAGGAACTAAGCCCGAGGGCGATTACGAGATACTTTCCTACGTTTTATCCGACGTAAAGAAAGCCGACGAACCGAAATTCAAATTTTCGGTAAACGAAGCGGTTTCAGCCGCCGACGAGTTTATCCGCGGCAAGAAAATCGACGACGTAATGTGTAAATTCAACGGTCGTTCCTATACGGAATAATGAAGCCCCGATAATCGCTTTCTCCTTCGGAGGACGTCAAAACACCATTTGCTTTCTCCTTCGGGGAAAGTGGCGGCGAAGCCGACGATAGGGGACAAAACGCTCAACTTAACCTTAACGCCTTTTAAGGCGTTTTGCGTTTTTTTGATAAAAAGTAAAATATGCTCAAAGAATTTCTAAAAGCAGAAAATTCGGGCGGGGAGATTTCCTCGGTCGTAAAATTTGTCCGCAGCGGGGCTCCCTCTGCGGCTTTCGGCGTGTCGTTTGCGGAGAAGTGCCATATCGCTTGTGCGTTAGATACGCCTTTTTTGTATATCGTAAAAGACGGCTTTTATGGGGCGAAAGTAAAAGAAGAACTCGCCGCAATGCTCGGCGAAGAAGTCGTATACCTGCCGCCGAAAGACGACGTTTTGCTTTATAAAACCGCTTTCGACAAAACGAGATATTACGAGCGTTTAGAAGCGATTTATAAAATTCAGAGCGGATCCAGGTATATCGTCGCGACGACGGAAAGTCTTTTACAACTGTTCCCTAAGGAACTTCCGTCGATAACGATAGAGAGAGGTCAGACCTTAGACCCCTACGAACTCGCTTCGTTTTTAGTCAAATGCGGCTATAAAAGGCGTGAATTTGCCGAAGATAAGGCTTCGTTCGCGTTAAGGGGCGATATTTTCGAGATTTATCCCGTAGGTTCGCAAAGTATTTACAGAATAGACTTTTTCGGCGACGAAATCGAAACGATTACCGAGTACGTCGGCGGCGACAAAGAGAATAAAAAGACGGTAGCGAAAGTCACCGTTATATCCGCAACCGATACGATAATAAGAAAAGAAGACGCGGACGGCATAAAAACGAGACTTAAAGAGTCGCTGTCGAAGTTCAAAACCTTGCTCGTAAAGGACGACGCGAGAAAAATCGTCTCCGAACTCACCGAGAAAATCGACGAGGGCGAGACGGGCGACGAGTTGCAGTTTTTAATGCCTGTACTTCCGACCGTCACCGACGACCCGTTGTCTTTTTTCTCGAAAGATACAGTCGTTATTTTCGACGAGTGCAAAATGATTTCCGACAATCTTTCGTCGATAATCAAAGAGCATACCGAGAGGGTATTGACTCTTTCGAGAACGGGCAGGGCGTTGGACTTTACCATTTTACAACTTGCGGACAGCAATAAACTCATAAAACGCCTTGCGGAGTTTAAAGAACTCGCCCTGCAAAATCTGACGACGGCTATTCCGTTTTTTAACCCGCTCAAAACGTTCGCCGTAAAAAGTTCGCCCGTCGCGAGGTACTCGGCGAAAATCGAGGATCTTTTCAGAGACGTCAAGAATTGGAAATTTACGGGTTATAAAATCGTAATATGTTGCGGAAGCGGTGGGAGAGCGGAGAAAATCGCCGACGCGTTCGCGGAACAGGGTATACCCGCACTTCGTTCGGACGGCGACGGCGTTCGTTACGGAATGGTTCAGGTCTCGTCCTTTTTCCTGCCCACGGGGCTTATATCCCACGAGGCGAAACTCGTTTTAATCGGCACGGGCGACCTCTTTTTGGATAAACCCGAAGAAAAGAAGATTAAAAAGAAGAGGGGCGATTTATTCCAAGCCCCCGAAGTCGGAGATTTCGCCGTACACGAAATACACGGCGTAGGCTACGTTACGGGCGTAAAGAGAATTACCACGCAGGACGGAAGCAAAGACTACGTTGCCGTTCAGTATCAGGGCGGCGATATGCTCTACGTCGGCGTGGACCAAATGGATAGACTGACGAAGTACGTCGGCGGCGACAAGCCCACGCTCAACAAGATAGGCGGAAAGGAATTCGACCGCATAAAGCAAAGGGCCAAAGCCTCTATCGCCGAAATGACGATAAACCTGAAACAACTTTACAAACTGCGTAAAGAGAAGAGAGGTTTCGCGTTTTCGCCCGACACCTCGCTTTCCGACGAGTTCGACGAGCAGTTCGAGTTCGAGGCTACCGAGGACCAACTTCAATCGGAAGCCGAGATTAAAGCGGATATGGAAAGCGACAAGGTTATGGACAGACTTCTTTGCGGTGACGTCGGTTTCGGTAAGACCGAGGTTGCGTTCAGAGCGGCGTTTAAAGCGATAACCGACGGCAAGCAAGTGGCTTTGGTTTGCCCTACCACGATACTTTGCGAACAGCATTACAGGGCGGCTGTTTCGAGGTTTAAAAACTTCGGGATAAGAATCGCCTCGCTCAACAGATTTAAAACTCAAAAACAAGTAGAAAGTACGATTAAAGGACTTATAGACGGGGATATAGACTTCGTTATAGGTACTCACGCCCTCTTTAACAAAGAGGTGAAATTCAAAGATTTAGGGCTTTTGATACTCGACGAAGAACAGCGTTTCGGGGTCGAGCATAAGGAAAAACTGAAACTTCTGAAAGATAACGTAGACACTCTCACGATGACGGCTACGCCGATACCGAGAACTCTGCATATGTCGCTTTCGGGAATAAGAGACATAAGCACCATATCCACGCCGCCGAAAGTCAGAATACCCGTTCAGACCTACGTTACGGAGGAAAGCGACGCTTTAATCGTCGACGCCGTAAGACGGGAACTTTCGAGGGAAGGGCAGGTACTTATACTGTACAACAGAGTCGAGACGATATACAAATTCAGCGAACACGTGAGAGAACTTCTGCCCGACGCGAAGATTATTACCGCCCACGGCAGAATGGATAAACGGGCTTTGGAAGACAGCGTTATGAGTTTCTACGACGAAAAATATAACGTTATGATAGCGACGACGATTATCGAAAACGGCATCGACCTTCCGAAAGCGAACACTTTAATCGTAATCGACGCCGACAGGCTCGGGCTTTCAACCTTGTACCAACTCAAAGGCAGGGTCGGCAGAAGCAACGTAATGGCTCACGCGTATTTTACGTTCAAGCAGGAAAAAGTGCTTTCCGATACGGCGTATAAACGGCTTTCCGCTTTAATGGAATTTACCGAAATGGGGAGCGGCTACAAAATCGCTCTCCGCGACCTCGAAATAAGGGGTGCGGGCAATGTTTTAGGCAAAGAACAGCACGGTCACATGGACAAGATCGGCTACGAACTGTACAACAAACTCTTAAAGGAAAGTCTCGGCGAGACGGTCAAAGATTACGACACCGAACTCGACGTTAATATGGACGCGTATATTCCCGAAGAGTACATTTCCACGCCGCCGTCGAGAATGGACTGCTACAAGCAGATAGCAGAAATCAAGACGACGGAAGACGAGAACAGAGTCCGCTCGTCGCTCGAAGAAAACTACGGAAAAGTCCCCGTAGAAGTCGATAATCTCATACTTATTGCAAAATTGAAGAACGCCGCGAGACGGAAGGGAGCGATAAAAGTCGGGCT
>CALGVF010000031.1 GCA_937920115.1 uncultured Clostridia bacterium | reverse complement strand
TCGGAACAATCGATGCAAAAGTACCTCGAAGAAAATCTACGAGATACTGAAAAAGCGATTTCAAATCTTATATCTTGTATGGAACAAGGAATTGTAACTAATTCTACCAAACAAAGACTCCTCGAGTTGGAAGAACGAAAAGAGCAATTACAAAACGAGTTAGTAGCCGACAGAATTAAAAACAGCCTTGAAATATCCGAGAAAAGCATCACAGAATATATACGTTCCGCAATCTCTAAAAAGCCCGAACTTATGACGACGGTTAAAATCGCAACCTATGAAATTCAACACGGTTCGGCGTTAACCCGAGACGAAGAACGAAAACTTGTAAACGACTTAATCGAAAACGGCGGCATTTATTCGCAAATTCACGTTTTCCTAATGTATACGGGACTTCGTGTAGGCGAACTTAAAACCGCTACCGTAAAAGACGGTTGGATATACGTTTTGACGGAAAAACAACGGCAAGGCAAAGGCGAAAAGCCGAGGAAAATACCTGTTTCGCCTAATCTTGCAAGACTTATGCCGTATATTTCGTTATCCGAATTCAGAAAAGCGTCCGCCGATACGATAGGACGACATATAAAAGATTTATTGCCCGGACATCATACCCACGATTTAAGACACACGTTCGTTACCCGTTGCCGCGAATGCGGTATTCAAAGGGAAATCGTCTCTCTTTGGGTAGGGCATTCTGCCGATACAAGCATAACTTCTACGATTTACACTCATCTCGAACAAAATACCGAAATTCAACTCGAAGAAATAAAAAAGTTCGACTATGAACCGTAACTTTTTATTTCGCCTTGGTTCGTTGTGGGCAGCGTAGCATAAGAAACCCCGAAAGTAAACGGTTAAAAATTTTACTTTCGGGGTTTATTTTATCCTTTTTCAAACGTAAAATTTTTTACTGCTCGTTGACTTTCGGTTTCGCCCGATACAAACGTAAAACACCTTAATTTTTCTTATGCTACTCTTCCCCCGCCGAATAAGGCGAAAATAAAAAAGAGGTATAAGAGAAATGGAAAATTTTAAGTCATTTAAGGTAGATATGAGCGACAATTCGGTTATTACGACCGAAAACGTCATTCACATAGGCGAAATAATTGCGTTATGTGCATTGAAAACTCGTATCAAGAAAATGGGGATCAACTTCGACGGACTTTATCAAGGTTTGATTCATGATATTTATCGTAAAAGCGACAGCATAGAGCCTTTTACGGACGGTTATGATATTGCAAACACCGCGATAGTATTCTTATGTCAACACATAGGGAAGTGTTTGGGCGACACAATTTCCGACCGTTACGGAAAACCTGCGACGGTTCGTCAATGTTGTTACAGATACGTTGATACTTATCTTTATTATCAATACGTAACGCCGATTGAATCATGGGTAAGTCTTGACAACGAGTCCGTCAAAGAACCTTCCGTGGACTTTGAAATTTATACCGCTTCGGAAAACGAGTATACCGTCGTTGACGATAAAATATCCGCAATGAAACTCAAAAAGAACGAAAATAACGTTCTGAGTTGTTATATGGCAGGTCTCGGACATATAGAGACGGCAAAAATATTAAATATAGACCGTACCACCGTATGGCGTTGCAGACAAAAAATTAAAGGAAAGTATATTTTAAAGTTCTGTTAAATAGGTTTTAGCAAATAAAAAATTAGCCGTATAGAACGAAATTTCTCGTTTTATACGGCTTTTCTGTTTTACATATTTCGTTACGATAAGGGCAAAATTTTTATTTTTAAAGCCTTTGATTTTACGAATTTTAGTCCCAAATTTAGTCCCAAAAGCAGGGGGCTTTTTATGTTTTTCGCGTATAATATTCATTTTAGTGAATATTT
>CALGVF010000030.1 GCA_937920115.1 uncultured Clostridia bacterium | reverse complement strand
GGTTATGTCGGGCTGTTCGGACGAAGAGAGACTACGTAAATGTATGGAAACGACCGTTTCCACTCTCGATTGCGGTTACGGGTTATTGAAACTCTATCCGCCGCTTCAAAGGAATTACCCGTCGAAAGAACACGAACTGACCTTTGCTCAGCCGGGCGTGAACGAGAACGGCGGCGTATTCTGCCACGCGAACACATGGGCGATAATAGCGGAATGTATACTCGGCAACAACAACGAAGCGTATAAAATTTACAAAGAGTTAATACCGCATAATATCGTTAAAAAATTCGGCGTAGAAAGATATAACGCCGAGCCGTACGTTTACTCGTCGAACATTCGGGCTCCGATGGCGTTAGACGCGGGGCAAGCGGGCGTTTCATGGCTTTCGGGAACGGCGTCATGGATGATGATAGCCTTAGAGGAATACATTTTCGGCGTTAAGCCGTGTTATAAAGGTTTGAAAATCAAGCCGTGCATACCCGACGAATGGGAAAAAGCGGTTGTTAAAAGGCGTTTCCGCGGTTGCGAATACGCGATAACGATAGATAATTCGGCGAGATGCGGAAATTTCGTCAAAGAGATTTTCGTAAACGGCGAAAAGTTCGACGGCGAGTATATTTTGTCAGTCGCCCCGACCGCCGAAATTCTGATTGTTATGGGCAAAGCGTAAGCCGTTATTATAAAAAAGTAGCCCTATAAGTCGATTAAACCCACATTTGTGTTATAATTAGATTGTAGCAATACTGAGTTTCACCTCTGTTTAACGTTCAATTTCAAACGTTAAACAATACTTTCGCAACGATTTCGGCACCACGAAAAAGACGAGCCTTTCGCTCGCCTTTTTTGTGGTGCTGCTGATCGGATTTGTAAGGAACAATACGATAACGGCATTCGGTATTTTTTCGTTAGTTCTTTTCGTTTTGCGACGGAATAGCGATTGTTCGGACAAATATTGCCCGCTTATTTTCCTATCGACAAAAGTCCGCAATCGCGTCACCGATACGGTGTTATTCGTAGTGTAAAAAAGACGAGCCTTACGCCCGTCTTTTTCATGGTGCTGCTGATCGGATTTGAACCGATACGGTATCGCTACCGAGGGATTTTAAGCCCCTCGGGATTATACATGTCTACTATATATTGTTATCTGCAATTTTAAAAATAACAATATATAGTATATTTTCTGACCGTAAAATTTAGTCCCAAATCAGTCCCAACTTTTTAATAAATTATAATCTTAAATGTTTTCGGATAAAAATAAAGAAAGTAAACACATTTCGCAACATATTTACTCTCTTTAAAATTTTCTTCTATATGGATTTACTTAAATACGATTTCCCAACACCCATCCTTATTTGAGCCAACACGGCGAATTTTACCTTGCTTTTTAAGTTTATTTAAATGATACCTGACGCCGTCAATAGTCAAACCAAGCATAATGCATAATTCCTTAGCCTTTATCTTCGGGTTTGCTTCTATAATACTCAACAGTTTATCAATGTTTTTTGCGGTAGTTTTTGTGGTAGTCTCTGTGGTAGTTTTTGTGGTAGTCTCAACAATACTACTCATCACTTCTTTATCGTACGGCAAAACAACCGTTATAAAATTATCCGTAATTTTAAATACGTCTTTACCGTATACGTCTATAATTTTACTGATACCGAAACCCGATTGTTCGACATATTCCAAATCTCTTAAAATTCGCATGAGTTCGGGACATCTCGGCTTACTACACCCTTCGTAAAATTCCTGCAACGAAAGCCCGTCGGGTAATCCTCCGGTAGATATTATTTCAATCCTGTCTGAAAAAACATAAACAGAAGGGGATATTTTACTACGCCAATCGTTGTGTGCGACTGCATTTAAAAACGCTTCCCGCAAACACCGCGAATCAAGCAATCTTTTGTCTTTTCTCGTCGCGCTACCATCCAGAACGCTTTTAGTGATATTTAAAACGTCAAGACGAGCGATAACTTTGTCTATCGCCATTAAAAGACAAATGTAACCATATTCGCTCTTCTCTACCAAATCACTCTTAGTTTTCCCCGAAAAACGCACGACTTTTAATGAAATATCGTTTTCATCGGCAAGCATTCCCGCTAAAAAATTATATTTACCGCTGCGATTGAGTAAATTATAGTTTTTACCAAATGTTTTTTCGTTGATATGAAAACCTTTTGCCACATAAAAATTTTTCATCATGGAAAAAGACAACGATTGATTATAATTCTCTATATCAACTATACTTTCGCTCTCGGATTTTATTGCTCGACGATATCTCTCCTCGATCTGTTCTTCGGTCATACTGCGACAACTCGTTCCTACGCGAATAAAACAGCCCGCCGCACTTCTGCCGTATTTTTTAATGTAATACAGCGAATTGCCTTTAAAAACTTTTATTTCAACAATGTTTTTACCGTCAACATATTTCGTTCCAAGTTCGATATTTTCCTGCGGATTAGGCAAAATCTGCGTAGTCACAATATCCGCAATCTTCTTTTGCGTTTCGTCGAGATTTTCCACGCCGAGAATACTTCCGTCGTCATTTACTCCGATATATATCGTCCCGTCAAAACTATTTAAAAAGGCGACTATTTCCTTTTGAATTGTATCGTTCAAAACTCTTTTTAATTCCGTTCTCTCGGTTTCCTGAAAAATCATTGCTTTTATTCCTAAATTTAAATTTACTAAATTGTAGCATATTTATCTGATTTTTTCAAGTTAAATTTGTCGAACAAATATTTTTTACCGTCAAGTTTCATTACAAAACAAAAATGGTCTTATAAAATGGAAGTCCGTCTTCTTTTTTATAAAACCATATTTATAAATTTTAATTTAAAAAATTCATAATCCGATTAAAGCGTGACGCCCGTTTTGTAAAAGGCTATCTCTCTTATATCTTCGCTTTTACACTTTGTTTCGCCGTTA
>CALGVF010000029.1 GCA_937920115.1 uncultured Clostridia bacterium | reverse complement strand
ATATATTCGGCTTAACCCTTGTTCTCGAAATTTATTAAATTGTAAGGATATCGCTTAAAGAAACCGGCGTAACAGCCGTAATCAAATGCTGCTTTTTTACCTTAACGGCAAATAAAGCGGCGATACAAAAAGCAAATAGAGAACCGACGGTTGCGGCTTTTTTCGCTCCGCCGCTCACCTCTTCGGCAAGATGTAAAACGGCGCAGACGGGACAATCTGTTCCCGTGCAATCGTGTTCGTGATTCTGAGTTATAAAATCCAGAGAAAGCAAAACGGCAACGACAAAAAGAACGGTTAAAAGTATTGCCGTTATTCTACGTCTTTTCGTCATACGCTTATGCCTCCTCGTTTTATTTTTAGAATTATTTTTGCGAACAACTTTCGCAAACGCCCGAAATTACCGTCGCGTTGTCGTTTACGGAAAACCCGTAACTTTTCTTCAGAACTTTTTCAAGTTTATCGCTGTCCGCTTCGCTTAAATGAATAACTCCGCCGCAATTACTGCAAATTAAATGCAAATGACCTTCGCAATGAGCGGTAGGGTTTAATCTATAAATCGACTTGCTTCCGTCTTTTGAAAGTTCTCTCGTGATTTTGCCGCTTTCGGTAAGTTTTTCAAGATTGCGATAGACGGTGCTTTTGTTCACGTCGGGTTGCAATTTTTCGTAAATCTCATCTGCGGTAAAATAATCGACGGAAGAAAATACGCTTAAAATCAAATCTCTTTGTTTCGTTTTATATTCTTTCAAGTCGTTTTTCGCTCCGTTAGTTTGCAGATATCTGACGTTGCTGCCAACATTTGCAACTCATTCGCATATTATTATAGCGTATTTTTTTAAATTGTCAAGCGTTATTTAGAAAATTTTTTAAGTTTTCAAGTTATGTGTCGTCCTTTGTTTAAAAACTTAATACAAAGAAATAATATAAAAAAAGACGCACGAATCAATGAAATGATGTTATACGTCTTATTTTTTATGTTATATTTCTAATTTTAACACTTTATGGGACTCGCCCCGATTTCCTACTATTATATACTCTACAATCAGTATTTTTTTACGATTTTAT
Organism: uncultured Clostridia bacterium; assembly: GCA_937920115.1. Classification (GTDB taxonomy): domain Bacteria; phylum Bacillota; class Clostridia; order Christensenellales; family Borkfalkiaceae; genus UBA10281. The sequence continues at coordinate 1,733 of CALGVF010000029.1, read as the reverse complement.
ACATTTCGTCAAGTCTGCTTTCCATGTCGGAAACAAGTTTGAACTGCGTTCTCGTTCTGTCTACGTTCTGCTTCTCTCTCGTGTGACGGAAATATACATCGCCGTCGAGATAGTCGGTCAAAAACCTTATTCCGCATTCGTAGGTCATAAGAATCGCTCCGTATGGGAGCATTTCTCTTTCCACGTCGGTTATCGTTTTGCCGAAAACGCTGAGATAACCCGCCGTATAAGTCTCGAACAGAGGCATATTGAAGATAACATCTTCGGTATGCGGAGTATCTTCGAGACAGGGGTTGCAACCGAACCTTATCGAGTCGCCGAAGTCGTAACAAATACTCCCCGGCATCATTGTGTCGAGGTCGATTACGCATACCGCCTTATCGGTTTTCGTGTCTATCAGAACGTTGTTGAGTTTTGTGTCGTTATGAGTAACTCTAGACGGCATATCGCCGTTTTTGAGCAAATCGACTATTTTATTAGTAATATTTTCGTGTTTAAGGGCAAATTCTATCTCGGGCATTACCTCTTTCGCTCTGCCGCATAAGTCCTTTTCGAGCGACTTTTTGAAATTTGCGTAACGTTTTACCGTATTGTGAAAATCGGGCAAAACCTCGAAAAGTTTTGAACTGTCGAATCTGTCCAAAAGCATAGCGAACTTTCCGAACGCAACCGCGCTTTCGTAGAAATGCTCGGGCTTTTCGACGACGTCGTAACCCTTGGCGTCCTCTATAAAGACGTATACTCTGTAATACTCGTCCTCCGCCGCTTTAAAATAAGGCTTTCCGTCCTTGGTAAACACGAGCGTTAAACTCTCTCTGTCGGGGTTGCCACCCCTTTTCGTTATTTCCGCTCTGTTGAACTCGGTTACGAGTTTAATATTATTCATAAGCCCTTCCACGTTCGTGAAGAGTTTAGAGTTTATTCTCTGAACTATATATCTGACCTTTTTACCGTTTTCGTCGTAGTTCGCGACGTAAGTTCTGTTGATAAGTCCGCTTCCGTAAGGTTCGCAGGACAAGAAATTTCCCTTTATTTCAAAATGCGATAATATTTCGTTGAATTCCATATTCAAGCCTCCGACTACTTTATAACACTACTCGACGGTTTTGTCAATTATATAAACATTCGCAAAGCAAATCAGCGAACGCTTTTATAAATTTTACATAATATTCGTACTTTTCGTAAATACTTTGCGTATGAATTTAAACGGCGATTTAAACTACGAAAAAAAGGCGTTGAAGGCAATTCTCGGAAGCGACGATATAATATTTTTCGATTTCGAGACGGGCGGCAACTCCGCGTTATGCGTTTACGTCGATTCGATAACCGACAAAGAGACGCTCGGCTTGGAAGTAATCGCTCCCCTGTCGAAAAACGAGGACGATAAGCCAATATCTTCGCTCGCCAAAAAGATAAATCTCGCAAACGTTAAGACCGAGGCTAAATTATCCGAAATTGTAGACGACGTATTGTCGGGACACGCCGCGATACTCGTAGAAGGCAAGAAAAAGGCGATATGCGTAGACCTTAAAAAGTTTGAAGTTCGTGCGATATCCGAGCCGCCGACGGGTCTAGCGGTAAGAGGACCTCGTAACGGCTTTACGGAAAGCATTAAATCTAATCTTAGTCTGATAAGGAGATATCTGCGTTCTTCCGACCTTAAAGTCGAAATGTTTGAAAAGGGAAGATATACCAAAACAGCGATAGCGTTTATGTATATCGACGGAATCGCT
>CALGVF010000028.1 GCA_937920115.1 uncultured Clostridia bacterium | reverse complement strand
ACCCGCCGAGACGTCGACTCTTACCGAAGTAACTCTGCCCGCACCCAATTTGCAGACGAGCGACAAAGCCCTTCTCGAAGCCCTTTCGGTGGTGTATTCGTCAACGCCCTTTTCAAATCTCTTCGACGAATCGGACGACTTGCCGAGCGTTCTCGACGACCTTCTCACGTTGTCTCTTTTAAATTTCGCACACTCGAATACGACGGCTCTCGTGTCGTCCTTTATCTCGCTGTTGAGTCCGCCCATTATTCCCGCGAGGGCAACGGGTCTTTCGCCGTCGCAGATTACGAGGTTCTCGGAGTTCAAAGTAAGTTCTTTTTCGTCGAGCGTGACGATTTTTTCTTCGTTTTTCGCTCTGCGGACTACTATTTCCTTATTTTTAAGGTCTTTTTCGTCGAACGCGTGCATGGGTTGTCCGAGTTCCAAAAGAACGTAGTTCGTAATATCTACGATATTGTTTATGGAGTTTATTCCGCAGAGTTTAAGCCGTCTCGTGAGCCACTTCGGCGACTTCTCGATTTTCACGTCCTTGATAAGGGTAGCGATATATCTCGGGCAAAGTTCGCTGTCCAAAACGGTTACTTTCACCTCGCCGTCGCCCTTTTTATCTTCCGTTTCGTAGTCGTAAGAGGGTTCTTTGACCGTCTTTCCGAGCGTGCAGGCGATTTCCCTCGCTATACCCAAAATACTCTGACAGTCGGGGCGGTTCGCAAGTACCGAAATGTCGAAAACGTAATCTTTAAGGGCGAGCAGGTCTCTGACCTCTTCGCCGAGCGGGAATTCTTCGTTGAAGATAAGAACGCCGTCGCCCGACGCTCCCTCGTATATATCGTCGTCGATGCCGAGTTCTTCGCCGCCGCAGAACATTCCGTAAGAGGGTTCGCCGCGGAGTTTGCCGTTGAAAATTCTGTCGCCCGTGGCGAGGGTCGCCCCGTCTACAGCAACGGGTACTATGTCGCCTAACTTTACGTTCACGGCACTGGTTATTATCTGCAAAACGCCGTATTTGCCCGCGTCTACCTGACAAATTCTGAGTCTTTCGGCGTTCGGGTGCTGCGTGATTTCTATTATTTTACAAGTTACTACCTTGTCGAGTTTATCGCCGTAAGGAATTACCTGTTCGACCTCGAAACCGCAGTCGAACAATTTTTTTTCGAGTTCCTCGGGCGTAACGTCTATATCTACGTATTCTTTAAGCCAACTTAAAGGGGCTAACATTTTTCGTCCTCCTGATTTTAATCTTTGAACTGCTTTAAGGCTCTGAGGTCGCCCTCGTACAAAACGTGAATGTTGTTGATTCCGTTTTTGAGCATTGCGATACGGTCCAAGCCGAGTCCGAACGCGAATCCCGTGTATTTATCGGGGTCTACGCCGCAGTTTTCGAGTACTTTGCGGTTTACGATACCGCCGCCGAGTATCTCTATCCAACCCGTGCCTTTGCAAAGTTTGCAACCCTTGCCGCCGCACTCGAAGCAACTGACGTCAACCTCTACCGACGGTTCGGTGAACGGGAAGTACGACGGACGGAACCTCGTTTTCGCCTCGGTAGAAAACATTTTCGCAACCAACACGTCGAGCATACCCTGCAAGTCGCAAAGGGTGATTTTCTCGTCGATTACGAGTCCTTCCATCTGATGGAACATAGGCGAATGAGTCGCGTCGTCGTCCGCTCTGTACACTCTGCCGGGGATTAAAACCTTGAACGGCGGTTTGAGCGTGGTGAGACTTCTTATCTGACCGGGGGAAGTATGGGTGCGGAGCATAAAGTCGTCGCTTATATAGAAAGTGTCCTGTTTGTCTCTCGCGGGGTGTTCTTTCGGAGTGTTGAGGGCGGTGAAGTTATGGAAGTCGTCCTCGATTTCCCGAGTCTCCAAAACCTTGAAGCCCATGCCCGAAAATACGTCTATAAGTTCGTCTTTGACGATAGTCACGGGGTGAAGGGTACCCGTTTCGGTCGTTTTCGGCGGCATTGTAATGTCGATTTCTTCCGTCTTATAGCGGTAGGCTTTTTCGGCTGCCGCGATAATTTTTTCCCTTGCAGCAAAGTAGTCGTTCGCGTACTCTTTGAGACCGTTTATAATCATACCGAGTTTCGGTCTGTCCTCTTTGGAGGCGTTGCCGAGTTCTTTCATAAGAGAAGGGATAAGACCCGTTTTGCCGAGAATATATTTCGCTTTAAGTTTGAAGAGGTCGCCGCTCGTTTCGACGTTTTCGACGTCGGCGGTCATCTCGCTTTTGATTTCGGCTATGCGGGCTTCCATTATTTCTTTAATCTGCTGAATTTTATCGTCCACTTTTACATCTCCGTATAAATAGTTATTTTAAGTATAACATTATAAATCGTTAAAGTCAATTTTATAGAGCGAATTTGTTGTATACCGAACAAGAAATAATACAAACCTTGCCGTCTCCTTCGGGGAAGGTGGCTCGGCGAGTAGAAAACGAGCCGAGACGGAAGGGGACAATAAATCACCATTTCGTATCGCTTTGCATTTTTATCCCCTATCGTCAAAATCTCGCTTACGCTCCATTTTGCCACTTCCCCCGAAGGAGGAAGCGTTCTCTAACGTTTTCAAAATAACATTTCGTCAAGTCGCTCCCAACCTCTTTTGTCACGTTACGACATTCACTCCGCTTCAACGGAGGAATTTAGCCCCGAAGGAAGAAGCAAAAAATACGACTTTCCTCCGCCTCGTCGAAAAAATTTACTTAAAAAAAACGGCGGCGTTTCGTTACGCCGCTTTAAAACATTCTATCTATTACTTTCCGACAATTTCCTTTAAGTAGGACAAATCCA